>DATMXG010000096.1:0-7098 GCA_035561755.1 Methylomirabilis sp. (SeqCode) | reverse complement strand
ATGCTATACTCGTCCCAACATTATGCCATTCGACACATCCAACCCCCTTGCCGGCCTTGGGCTCGGCACGCGCCGTTCGTTTGATCTCCCGGGGCTCCTTGGGAAGGTCATCGACTGGTGCGTCGTGGGCCTCGCGGTGCTTCTGCCGCTCTGGTTCATGCCCCTCACGCTCGACATCCTCGAGCTGAATAAGCAGACGCTCCTCGTGATCCTCACGATGGCCGCGGTGATTGCCTGGGTGGGCAAAGCGCTTCTCGAGCGCTCGTTCTCGCTCACGCGGTCGTGGCTCCACCTCGTCGTCGTCTTTTTCCTGGGTGGCTACCTTGTGACGTCGCTCTTCTCGCTCGACCGCTACCTGTCGTTCGTGGGGAATTTCGGGCAGATGCAGTGGGCGTTTGCCACGATCGCGGCGTTCGCGCTCATGTACCTCGTCATTGTGAACCGCTACCGCACGGCAGGGCAGGTGTACGACCTCGTGCTGTGGTTCCTCCTGGGTTCCACGATCGCCGGCCTCTACGGGCTCTTCCAGATGGGCGGGGTATACCTGCTCAAGGGCTGGGCCGTGACGGCCGCGAAGACGTTCAATTCCGTGGGTACGGTGAACGCGCTCGGCGTGTACCTTGTGGTCCCCACAGTCATCGCCGCGTCTCTCACCGTCCTCGGCTGCAAGGAGCGAACGTGCGTGCTCGCGCGCGGGAACTGGCAGTCGCAGTTCTGGCAGGGCGTGATCTGGGTTTCGCTCGTCACGGGCCTTCTCACGGCGGTCGTCGTGGATTACTGGGTGGTGTGGGCAGGGATCCTCTTCGGCACCGCGCTCCTCGTGGCCATCCCGTTCCTCCGGACGCGCAAATTCGGCCATCCCGTCACACTCGCCATTCCCACGGTGATCGGTCTCATCTCCGTGCTCCTCCTGCTCTTCCGCACGCCGGTGAACTTCCAGCTCCCGTCCGAGGTAGCACCATCCGCGCGCCACAGCTGGCAGATCGCCCAGCAGGTGCTGCGCGACGCACCGCTCTTCGGCTCCGGCCCGGGTACGTGGATCTATGACTATGCAAAGTACCGTTCGGTGGGCGTGAACCTGTCACAGTTCTGGAACATCCGTTTCGAACGCGGCCTCTCGGCCTTCCTCACCATGCTCGCCACGCTCGGGCTCGTGGGTACTACGCTCTGGATCCTTCTCGTGGTGTCCGGCATCGTGAAGAGCGCCACGCATCTCGTGCGCGAGAAGAGCGACGATGCATGGCAGGCGTATCTCACAATTTTCGTGGGGTGGCTCACGGTGGTGTTCCTTGCCTTCCTCTACAATTACAACCTCGCCCACCACTTCACGTTCTGGTTCCTCCTGGGTCTCCTCGGTATCCTCGTGAGTCAGGGTGAGTGGAGCTGGGACGCGCGCACGAAGTCGTGGATCTCGTCCGTTCTCTCCGTGTTCTTTATCATTTTCGCCGTAGGAGCCATCTCCGTCACCTGGCTCGCGGGTCAAAGGCTCGTGGCCGACGCAGAGTACTCTCAGGCCGTGAAATCCTTCCAGCGCGGCGACGACATTCAAACCTCGATCGAAAGGCTGAACACGGCCATTTCGCTGAACAAATTGAACGATGTATTTAACCGCAACCTGTCACAGGCGTATCTCATTAAGGCTGGGCGGCTCCTCAGCGCCGGCACGCCAGACCGCGAGACGGGGCTCAAGGTGAACGGGTTCGTGGCCCAGGCTGTGGAAAACGCCAAACGAGCCGCTGATATTTCGCCGTCGAACGTGGACAACTGGGCGAACCTCGCATCCGTGTATCAGGCCATCGCGAGCTTCACGCGAGGCGCGGACGAATTTGCCATCGCGAATTACCGCGAGGCGCTTGCTCGAGAACCGAATAACCCGGCATTCATGAACGAGGTCGGTAAGCTCTTCGTACTGCGCTCCGACGCGTACCGCACGCTGCTCCAGAGTCCGGATGAGAAGGCGCGGAAGGACGCCGAAGAGAACGTGAAAGCCGAGCTTGAGAAGGCGGCCGAAGGGTTTAATCAGTCCATCACCGCGAAGCCCGACTACGCGCCGGCGCATTTCAACCTTGGCGTGGTCTACGAGCGGCAGGGGAGGCTCCGCGACGCGGTTACGAAGCTCGAGCAGGTGCTCTCGGCAAATCCGCAGGATGTGGGCGTGGCCTTTCAGCTCGCCACTCTCTACTACCGCGTAGGCGACAAGGATTCCTCGCGCAAACTTTTCGAGCAGATCGTACAGGCCGTGCCGAACTACGCGAACGCGCGGTGGTTCCTCTCCGTCATCTACGAAGAGCAGGGACTCTATGACCTCGCGGTCGCCGAAGTAGAGAAGGTCCAGGCAACGAACCCCGGCGTGGACGTGGTGGACCAGCGCCTCGAGGCGTTGAAGAAAGCGCGTGACGCGAAGGCAAAGCCCGCCACGAAACCGCTCCCTGAGCCCGTGAAGGAAGAAATCACAGGACCGGCAGAGAACAATCCGGTGAAAGCGCAATAGGCTTCTCTGCTCTCCGTGCAATCGAGAAACGCTCCGCCATTGGCGGAGCGTTTTCTCAAATGACGAATGCCTAATGAAGCTCACCTGCTTCTGAGTTCAATAAGTTGGCATTAGTCTATAATCATTCGTCATTTTGCTCGCGGGTTGCCATCCGAGGGGCATGCTACACTACAGCGCATGGGTGCGAATAAACGTTTGTTCACCGACCGTCTTCTGGCATGGTGGCGTGGTACGCCGTCTTCGAAAAAGACGAAGCGCACGATGTCGCGCGAGGAATGTATGGAAGACCCTGATGCCGCGCTCGCCCAGCTTCAGGAGGAGCAGTCGCGCATCGCGCAGGATCTCGAAGATACGTTCGTGGCGTACGATAAGAAGCTTCAGGCGATGGCGCGCCAGCTGTCCGGGCTCGATGAGGAGCCGGTGACGGCCAAAGACGTTCTTCGCCTGCGGGGCGAACAGGTCCAGCTCTGGCGCTTGCTTCGGCGCGCGCAGGCGGCGGCGCGTGGGACGCGCGAACTCACGCATGAACTCAAGGAATGGCAGTCTCGCGAGGCGGGAAGCGCGCCATTCGGTCACCCTGACCACCCGGAGACAAGGGCGGAATTGGTGGCGTCGGAATTGCGGGTGAGGGGAGTGGGCGTGGGGAGCGGTAGTTGGCAGCAAGCAGAAGGCCGCGTGGGATTTAACGGGAGTTCGAAGGATGTGGCGGAGGAGATGCTGTCTCGTCCTGTACGGGCGACGCAGTGTCCTTCGGCGAAGTTTACCCTGAGCCGAGCCGAAGGGCTCAGGACAGGCTCCGCCCGTACAACACTACCCCGCCAGGAAGGGACTTCGAGCGTACGGGATGAAGAAGAAGCCCCTTCGTCCATCGTCGAAACCGGTCCGGAATGGGACCACGACACGGACGAGCACCTCCTTCGCGAGCTCCGGAGTCGGCGCGGGGAGATGGAACGGATCATGAAAAGCGGTGGGGACGAGGATTCGGTCCGCGAGCTCGCAACGTTTTTGTCTGAGCTCCGTGAACTGCACGCGCACCTTCGCCTCCATGACCGGAGGAACGGAGTGAAGCGCGAGCGGTGGAGAATGGGGGTGCCGACGATGAAATGATTAAATATCCTCGAATGCATCAGTACGCTCATCTGCCGTATGCTCGAAAGAAAGCGATGCAAACGTATTTGCTTCGTAGAGCGAAGGTCATCAAGGAGTTACGGAATCGTTATCGACACCTCGGGCGAGTAATGTTCGGGCGCGATGTGACAATTATCGCACTCGCAATGCTGTATCTGTGTGAGGGCTCGAAGCAGCCAAATAGAGCTTCGATCACGTTTTCGAACTCCGATCAGATGATCGTTCGTATGTTCTTGCGTCTGTTACGTCGTGCCTACGACGTTGATCCCTCGAAGTTCAGATGCACTGTTCAGGGTAGGGCGGATCAGGATTTCGAACAGTTGGAACGGCACTGGTCTCGGGTGACTGGGGTTCCCCTTACTCAATTCTATGCTTCACGTATAGATGCACGGACGCATGGGAAGCCTTCCAAGAAAGTTGACTACAAGGGCGTTTGTCGCATAGATTACTTCTCCGCGGCGATCTACCAGGAACTTGCGGTCATTGGTTCGTTGCTTACAGAGGGCCCTTAGCTCATTTGGTAGAGCGCCGCCATGGCATGGCGGAGGTGGTGGGTTCAAGCCCCACAGGGTCCACCATGAGTAGGGGCGACCGACAGGTCGCCCCTATGAATATCATCTATGCCTCTCCAGGTCGGCATCGTCGGTCTCCCGAACGTGGGCAAGTCCACGCTGTTTTCGGCGATCACGAAAAAAGCCGTTGCGTGCGAGAACTTCCCGTTCTGCACTATCGATCCGAACGTGGGCGTAGTTGAGGTTCCGGACGAACGGTTGGTGAAGCTTGCGGAGGCATCAACGTCCAAGAAGATCGTGCCAACCACTGTGGAGTTCGTGGACATCGCCGGGATCGTAAAGGGCGCGGCAGAAGGGCAGGGGCTTGGCAACAAGTTCTTGAGCCACATCCGCGAGTGCGATGCGATTGCGCAGGTACTCAGGGCCTTCGACGACCCCAACGTTATCCACGTTGACGGTGGGATCGACCCGGCGCGCGACGCCGAAACGATCGGCATCGAGCTCGCGCTCGCAGACCTCGAAACCGTTGGGAAACGGCTCGAGACCGCGCATCGGCAGCTGAAAGCGGGGAAGACGAAGGAACTGGAAGCGCTTATCGTAGCGCTCGAGAAAGCGAGGGTCGCGCTTGAGGCCGGCAAGGCGCTTCGCGACCTCGAATGGACGGATGATGAGCGGAAAGAGTTGAAGCAGCTCCAGCTCCTCACCATGAAGCCCATGCTCTATGTGGTGAACGTGAGCGAAGGGCAGCTCGCGGACGGGTCATGGAAAGAGGTCGTCGCAAAGGTCGCGGTTACGTCGACAGTTCGTGTCGTCCCGGTGTGCGTGAAAATGGAAGCGGAACTCGCGTCGATGTCTGGCGACGAAAAAGGCGAGTACTTGTCCGCGCTCGGCCAGACCGCGTCTGGCCTCGACCGTCTCATCACGGAAGCCTACGACGTCCTCGGCCTCATCACCTTCCTCACGAGCGGGGAGATGGAGACACGCGCGTGGACCGTGGTCATCGGCACAAAAGCGCCACAAGCGGCAGGAGTCATCCACACCGACTTTGAAAAAACATTCATCCGCGCGGAGGTCACGAACTGGCTGGACTTCGTTCAGCACGGCGAAGTCGGGTGCCGCGAGCGCGGTCTCACGAGGATCGAAGGAAAAGACTACGTGATGCGCGACGGCGACGTGTGTCATTTTAGGGTCGGGGCGTGAGCAGAGGGCCCTGTAGGGGCGGGGTCTCCCCGCCCTGCAGGGGATGGTGCGGAGCCCCGGCGGTCGCGGCTCCATACAAAAGTTCGTCGTTTATTGGATGGGCGGGTGTTAGACCCGCCCGTACGACAGGCTGTTAGGCAAAACCCGCCCCTACAGGGACCGGATCATTTTTTTGACTTCCGCTTTCATATCCGCGCGCTGGAGCGCGATCGCGAGGTTCGCCCGCAGCCAGCCAACTTTCGATCCCGTGTCGTGGTACACGCCCTCGAGGCGTCGCGCGTAGACGGGTCTTTTTTTCATTAAGCCGAAGATCGCATCTAAAAGTACGAGCTCGCCGCCGTGGCCGGGTTTCGTCTTCAGGATCTGGTCGAAGATGTCGGGCGTGAGCACGTAGGCGCCCACGGCCGCGAGGCGCGACGGCGCTTTGCCCGGCCCGGGTTTCTCGACCATCCCTTTCAGCTGGTACACGCCTTTTTCCACCTCGGCTTTCGGATCGATGATGCCGTACCGTTTTGTGTCGGCGGCGGACACGGGGGTCACGCCGAGGACCGGGTCTTGGAACCGGTCGAACGTCTCAATCATCTGTTTCAAACGCGGCTTCTTCCCCGTGAACACTTCGTCGCCGAAGAGCACGGCGAACGGCTCGTTTCCGATCAGGTGGCGACAGTTCATGATGGGGGTGGCGTTGCCATACGGCCCTTTCTGCCGCACGTACACGAAGTTCGCGAGTTTGCCGATGCGCCGGATTTCCTCGAGCTGTTTGTTCTTGCCCGTCCGCTTGAGCCAGGACTCAAGCTCCTGGTTGTCGTCGAAGTGGTCTTCCACCGGGCGCTTGGCATGGCTTGTGACGAGAATCACGTCTTCGATGCCGCTCGCGACCGCTTCTTCTACCACGTACTGGATCACCGGTTTATCGATGATGGGGAGCATCTCCTTGGGCATCGCCTTCGTGGCCGGCAGGAACCGCGTGCCGAATCCGGCCACGGGGATGATCACCTTTTTCACGCGCTGCGGCATAGTGAGGGGATTGTACGGCGGAGGGTCGTGAGGCACAACAGGCCTCGAAATGAATTCCAAAGTTCAAAGCTCAAATGACAAAATCCCAATAATGATCGGTTTTTGGAACTTTGACATTGATTTGGCATTTGGATGGTTCGGCTTCGCTCACCACAAGCTTTGAAATTTGGAATTCTACTCAATGGCGGCCACGTGCTCATCCCTGCGTCCTGCGCTATAATCCCTCACATATGAAGCGCTTCCTCAAACGTCTTCTCATCCTGCCCATGCTCGCGTCCGTGGTGCTCGGCCAGGGCTGCACCAAAGGCCCGAGCGCCGAGGCGGTGAAGCTCTCGAAACGGGTGGTCATGAACGTGTGGGGGGTGGTGGATGACGTGGACGCGTACCAGGAGATTTTTAACGACTTCCGCAAGCAGCATCCGAACGCGGATATCCGGTTCCGCCGGTTCCGTCTGGAGGAGTACGAACAGGAATTGCTGAATGCGCTCGCCGAAGACCGCGGTCCCGACCTTTTTATGATCCACAACACGTGGACGGACAAGTACCTGCCGAAGATCTTCCCCGCGCCCAAGACCGTGAAGACCGCCGTGCAGACGGTTACCGGAACCATCAAGAAGGAAGTTACGTACGGCGTGGTGAACGAACCCACGATCTCGCTCAAGCAGCTCCGGAACGATTTCGCCGATGTGGTGGCACCGAACGCGGTCCGAAAGGTGAACGTAGCCGTGAACCCGGATGAGCGTTTGATCG
>DATMXG010000095.1:0-11650 GCA_035561755.1 Methylomirabilis sp. (SeqCode) | reverse complement strand
TCCACATCCCGGTTCCGAACAAGCTCTGGAGCGCCATGACGATGCTCGGGACCGCGTCGCTCGACCGTGAGGTCGCAGGACGGACGAACACGCCGGTCGACGCCGTGCTCCTCCCGAATCTCGGATTCGTCGGCAGACTCTCCGCGCCGTACGCCCTCATCCTCCACGATCTCTCGTTCCTGATCGAACCGCGCTGGTTCTCGCCGAAGACGCAACTCTGGCACCGCGCCGTTGGGGCAACGCAGCTCATCCGCGGCGCAGCACGCCTCTTCGCCGTGAGTGAAACATCCGCACGCGACGCCGAGCGCGTGCTCGCCATCCCTCGCGACCGGATCGAAACGTTCCACCCCGGCATCCCGAACTTGAATTCCGTCACACCGATCCCCAGTCCCGAGTCCCCAGTCCCCACGCCATTCATTCTCGCGTTCGGCGAACCCAACCCCCGAAAAAACGTCGCGACCGCCATCGCCGCCGTTGCAAAACTCCGCGAGGAGCCTGAATTCACCGACCTCCACCTCATCATCGTAGGCCCCACACCCAGAGTCCAGTTCCCAGTTCCCAGCCCACCCGCATCGCTACGCGAAGCGTTGCGGGCGGGTTCCCAACAGAACTGGATCACCCGTCTGTCACACCTCAGCGACCCTGAACTCACAGACCTCTACGGTCACGCCTCCGCTCTCCTCTACCCCTCCTGGTACGAAGGTTTCGGACTGCCGCTCCATGAAGCCGCACGCCACGGCACGCCGTGCCTCGCGTCTGCGCACGGCGCGCTCCCCGAAACCGCACCCCGGGGCACGCTCTTCATCCCTCCGGCCAAACCCCACCTGTGGGCCGCGGCGTTACGCGACGTTCTGCGAAGCCCGGACCTCTACCAAACCACCTTCGATCCGGCGGATGAGCAACCTCGGGTGGAAGGACTGCTTGATTGGATCCGTTCAATGTCGGCAGGGGTCTAGCGGTAACGGAAAAACCCAAAGATTCAGGGAAATACACAAAAACCTAACGACCCAGAGGCACAAAATTCCAGAGCAAAACAATTGTGTTTTTGAGCTTTTGTGTTTTTGTATATTTCCCTGGGTCTTTGGGTCTTTGGATTTTTACTGGATTGACCGGCAGATTTTTTGTATTTTGATCCTTCATCCCCACGGTTCTTCTTGACATGCTTTTCTTCCCCACGTATGCTAGCGACCCTTTGCACGTTCCTCGCTCCTTGGACCGTCTCATACCACCACAGCACAGGACAGCGATTCCCTGGTTTGATGTGCCGACCGACACGCTCGGACCGTACGACGGTCCTCGATCGGGACACCAGGCCATGGACCTTCCACGCTCGTGAACAGGCCTGGTTTTTTTGTTCACAAGCATACATAACCGCTTTCGGTTCAACCCGATGCGGCCGCCGATAGGCAAACGGCTCCCGACAAGGGAGATGATTGGGCTACTTCCGGCCAGCGAGTCTGCGGGTCGCACAGTCCGTTCGTCCCATTGGAGGACATCGGACAATTCGTCATCCGCAGTCCGGCACCCGGCGTGGTCAGCCTGGCGCCGTGAACGGCCGTTCCCACGTAGGGAGCAGCCACCCGACCCCCCGACATTTGTCGGGGCATGAAAGGAGAACCGCATCGTGAACATTCTGAAGAACGCCTCCATCCTCAAGTTCGCCGTCATCGCCATCGACAACCTCGCGGGGAAGATCGCCGACGAGCGCATCACGCTCGAGACGCTCGTGTCCGTGGGCATCGACAGCCAGGGCAACGTGGAGCTCCGCTGGGTGGACTACCCCGCGACGCTCGCCGACAAGGTCGCGATTCCGATCCACCGCACCCCCGGCTACCGCTACTTCGCGAGCATCCAGAAGCTCCCCACGTGGGACTTCCAGATCGTGGAGGGCGAAACCGAGGTCCTGCGCGACGAGCGCATGGCCGAGGTGGCCCGGATCCTGACCCAGGCCCTGCCCGTGAACGGCAAGAACCGCGTGAAGGAGGTGTTCGACCTGCACCTCGTGACGCCCACCAAGGGCATGACGATCGGCAGCATGAAGGCGGCGGACAACGGGAAGGCCCAGCCGCTCTTCACGGGCACGGATGCGGATCAGTTCCGCTACCCGCGCCTGGCGTCGCAGGGGCTGTTCGCCGCCAAGGGCAACCAGCTCGTGTTCTTCGCCGCGAAGACCGTCTTCGAGGCGAAGGCCGAGCACGCCCGCAACGTGCACACGCTCCCCGAGCAGATCGACTACCTGAACCGGGTTCACCTCGGCCAGCAGTCGATCGTGGCGACCACCGCCAAGGGCATGAACTACGTGCTCAAGGTGGCGGACGTCATCCGCACGAACCAGCAGGCGAAGATCTCGGCACAGGCCGAGCTCGGCGCCCGCTTCGTGGGGACGCCCGGAGGCAATGGCCTCGAGTTCAGCCTCGAGATCGGTTCGCAGGGCAAGGACCAGGTGCTCACCATCTGGCCCAAGGCCTCGAAGCACGCGCAGCAGATCGTCTCGGCTGCCTGCTGATCGTCCGACGACGGTCTCCGACCGTCAGCGATTCCCCTCTCCATGAGGGGGCTCCGTCACGGCTACTGCTGCCGCCGTGACTCCGTCTCGCGCCCCGCCCCTCGACTTCGCCTCGGGGTGACAAGGTAACTCTTGTCATCCCGAGCGAAGCGAGGGACGGGGCGCATCTTTTTTTTGCTCAACCGTGCGCCGTTTTCAGACGTGACGACGATGCCCGAATTCGTCGTCCGGGCGTCTATCCAATACGCTTGACTTTTCGACCGTTTTTTGCTACGGTCGTCTCTTCGTAAACCCCGCCTCACGAGGTGCGAAGTCTAATCATTTCTTCGAAAAATCAGGTTTTCTCTGAACGAGTGAAAGCCTGACTCTTCGACCAACCTCATCTCCCTATGAAACGCTTCATCGTAAACGTCCTCGCCATGTCTTTGGCGATGACCCTCTGGACCCCGCGCATCGCCACGGCCCAGACCACCTACACCTGGTCCGACATCTCCGGCCAGCTCACCGAGCGGACCAACCGCCCGATCTGGGCCGTTGCCCACGCAGGCAACTACTGGTTCTACACCGACGGCCAGGACCTCTGGAATGGCGGTCAGGTATACCGCTACGATGGCACCACACAGGTGAACATCACCACGGACGTGAGGAACGCCGGTCTCACCCGCGTGGACGACATCGTCTCCGACGGTCAGAGCGCGCTCTTCCTGAAGAACGTCGTCCGTTTGGATAACTCGTTCGAAATATTGAAATGGAACAGCTCCGGCTACGCCGGGGTTGGTTCGTACGTACGCAACTCGTTCGCTTCGGACGAAGGAATCAGCTCCCTCTCCGGTCGCAATGGCACGTGGTACATCGTTTCGACCAAGGGTCGTGTATTCACTTGGAATGGCGACCGTTCGAATGCTTCGCAGATCTCGCTCCCCTCTGGGGTCGCAGGAAGCCTGAGCATCAACCAGTCGACCATGTTGTATAACGTGAACAATGGTTCACCCGGATCTGGAGCCAGTCGGCTGACGCTCGCGGTTGCTCCGGTCGCGAACAATCAGTGGTTGCTCCTGGCATATACGACTGCTGGTTCATATAAATCGTATCGGTACGATGGCGCCACCTTCACGGAAGTGACGGGTACACTGCCCTCGATGTATGAAGTGACGAAGGTCGCTTCAAATGGCACGACCGCATTTATCGCGCACAATGCGTATCAATCGTCCGGCGACAAAGGTCAGTATGTAACGTTCAATGGTACCTCCGTCACGCAGACGACGAATGCCCCTGTCAATCTTCAACATGCAATCGTAACTTCGAATGGCGTGTCGTGGATGATCGTGAACGGAAAGGCTCTCGAACGCTTCGACGGCACGACGGTCCAATATCTGGAGAACTCGCGTGATTATCTCATCTCGGCCGCTGGCGACATGAACGGTCATTTCCTCATTGGTGGCGCGGTGTCTGACCTCGACACGAGCGCCCCGACCAATCCCCTCACCGCGAAACTCCTCTGGGTGACCGAGGGCGAACTCGCCTCGACCGGGAACACGGTCACGACCGGCGGCAGTTTCGGCGGTGATCGGACGTACACGAGTGCGAACGGACCGAAGGTCATCGCCCAGGGCGATCCGTCCGGATTCCGCGTGGGGAACGGCAAGGAATTCACGTACCGCGTGACCGCGAGCGACGCGGACGGCGTGGATCGCACGGACCTGTACGTGAACGACGCGCGCATTAAGACGTGCTACAGCGATGTGTGTGAATTCCGCACGACCTATTGGACGAACGGCGCAACCACCAAGAGCGTAAAGTTCTGGGTGCGTTCCACGGACAAGCGCGGGTATTCCACGGACACGTCCGCGACCCCGGACACCCTCACGGTGGACGTGAACTCCACTGCGACCGCCGGAGGCACGGTCACCACGACCCCTGCGACCTCGGGAACGACGAACACAACCGGAAGCGGCACGGCCGTGACCGACAGCGGCACGGGCATCTCGAGTTGGACTTGGCTTGATCCGACCGGCAAGACCACTCTGAACGCAGGTGAAACAGTCACCTTCAACGTGGGCGCGTATGACGAGAATGGTATCAAGCGCGTGGAAATCTACGTGAACGGCGCCACGAAGAAGACGTGTGAGCTCGGTAACGCCAAGGGAAATCAGACGTGCGGCGTACCAATCTACGCGAACGACTACCCGGTGGGCACCGGCATCTACGTGAACGCGAAGATCACGGACGGTGCGGACAAATACACGTACTCGACCGCCACGACGCTCTGGCGCAACACGGAAAGCGGCACGGTCACGACGAACGGGACGACCGCGTCGAACGCGGTGTCGGCCTGGAACTGGTACGAACCGTCCGGTGACCTGAAACGCGGCAGCACAACCACGTTCCGCTCCGGCGCGTGGGCCCAGGACGGACTTACGTCCATCGATCTCTACGTGTACGGCGTACTCAAGCGCACCTGCAGTTTCAACCGTGCGTACGGCAACCAGGAGTGCAGCGTGCTCGTATACAGCAACGACTTCCCCATCGGGACCACCGTGGCCGCGAACACCAAAGCCACGGACGCAGACGGCAAAACGGCCTGGGGCGAACTCAAGTACGTGACGGTGACGGATGCGACGACGGTGTCCGGCGGCACGTCTGGTACGAACAACAACCCGGTGGTGTGGGACTGGATCGAGATCGGCAATAACTTCATCACCGTAGACGAGAAAGCCAAGTACGTGGTCGGCGCGTGGGACGAAAACGGCGTTTCGACCGTGACGATCTACGTGAACGGCGCGGCGAAGCAGACCTGCTCGCTCGGAACGGCTTACGGCAACCAAAAGTGCTCCTACGAAATCCCGGGTTGGAGTTACCCGGCGGGAACCACGGTCTTCGTGAACGCCAAAGCCACGGACGCGACCGGAAAAGAAGCGTGGACGACCGGCAAGACCTTCAAGGTGATGGGCTCAGGCACCACCACGTCCGCGGACTACGCGAACAACGGTTCGGTGAACTCCTGGACGAACAAGGCGACCTACGCGCCCACCGAAAACCTCTACGTGTACGGAAACGGTTCGGATCCGGACGGCGTGAACCGCGTGGAGATCTTCGTGAACGGCGAACGCGTGAAGACCTGCTCCTACACAGGCACAAAGAACGCCACGTGCGAAGCCACGGTGGGACCCTTCCCGAACCTCAAAGCCGCCACATACGCCGTCACGGTCTTCGACCGCTACGGCTACGAAACGACCACGGGGTACAAACAAGTAGCCATCGTGAAATAACAACCACGGTAAGATGCAACAAGCCCTCCGCCTCACGCGGAGGGCTTGTTTTTTTGAACGTCATCCCGAGCGGGCGCCCCTCTCAAGCGTCATCCCGAGCGAGTCGCCGCTTGGAGGCGGCAGAAGCAACCAGCGGCCTGGCGACGAGTCGAGGGACTCCTGCGCGCCACCAATGCCGTTTCATCACGCGGCCACCGGCCTTCATCGGCTCGTGACGTGGTTTGCCCATCACGTGACGGATGAGGCAACCTGCGGTCTCGAGTCAGTGAAGGCGGGCAACGACATCTCTCGGATGAGTCCGGCGGCGCGCAGGGGTTCCTCACTCGTCGCCAGGCAAACACGGGCTTCTCCAACCCCCACGCGGCGACGAGTTCGGAATGACGCTTGTGGGTGAGCAGCCTCGGTCGGAATGACGAGTTGAGGAACTATCGCTCCCCCGTCGGCACTTCCTTCTCCTCCCGATAATATTTGATCTCTTCATCGAGAATCTCCGCATCCAGCTCTTCGCCCTCGAAGTAGAGCCGGTCTTCGAAGCGTTCGAGTTTGCTCATGATCTCATCCTGGATCCAGGGCGCGTCGCCGGCGAGTTCGCGGAGCGCGTCGAGGCGCTTCACGATGGCCGCGAGCTTCTTATCGGCCGCGATGACGTCTTTTTCAAGCTCGCGGTGCTTCTCCCGCCAGATCTGGTGCCGCACGTGCCGCCGGACTTCGGCGATCTCGAAGCGTTCCAAATCACGAAACGCCGAGGCGGACTCGTCGTGCGACAGGACCTCATCCATAGCTTCGCACTTTGTGCCGTGGCGGAACCGTTCCAAAATGTGCGCCGTGGAATCCGAGACTGCCGACACGGCCTTGCGCCATTCAAGGTCGCATCCGGACGGTGACGACAAATACACTTGGAGCGCGTGCCGCGCGGGCCAGCTCTTCCTCCCCACATCTTTGGCGAGCATGGCGAGCTCCTCGGTTGTGAGCGGGCCATGCGCCTCCACCTTCGCGAGTTCCTGCTCCGCATGTTTCCGCGCCACAGACCCCAGGTACTCTATCGCATCCGCGATGAAGTCGAGGGCCTGCTCGTAGTTGCGCAGATCAAGGAAGAGGTCGGACATGTGGAGAGAATACCAGTTTTTTTCCGTCATAGACACTTTTTTGGAGAATAGAATGACCGATGTCTCATGCCTACTATCTCATTCCCATATCGTTTCACTGGAATGAGTCATTAGGCATGAGAGATCGGTCATTTGTTCATGAAGGCTCTCACACCCGGCATTTCTTGCGACCGGAGACTCACTCTTGCCTAATTCGCTTGTTTCCTTTACCCTCTACCCACCTTAAAACCTACCCATGTCCCGCCGATGGCGGGATGACTGCTCCACCCCGCCAGGTCAGCCCGGTGGACGGTTCAACCCATCCAGACATATGACGACCGCAACGAAGATCGAAAAAGAGCAGACAGAATTCGAAAAACTCCTCATCCAACAGGAGTCGTATACGGCGTTCCCGAAGATCGGCGACGTACTAAAAGGCACGGTAATCGCCGTGGGCCGCAACGAAGCGCGCATCGACCTCGGCGGCCTGGCCGTGGGGATTGTTCGCGGACCGGAGCTCGATCCGGCGGCAGACCTGCACGCGGGCGACCTGGTGGACGTGACGGTGCTCGAACTCGACAACGAACTGGGCGAGCTCGAACTGTCCTTGAAAGGCGCCGGCAAGCGCAAGAGCTGGGACCACCTGAAGGAACTCTTCACGGCCGGCACTATGGTGTCCGTGAAGGTGATTGAGGCGAACAAGGGCGGTCTCATCGTGCGCTTCGAGAACGTGAATGCCTTCCTCCCCGTGTCACAGCTTTCACCGGAAAATTATCCGCGAGTGGCCGGAGGCGAGAAAACAAAGATTCTGGAGAAGCTCCGTAGCCTCGTAGGCACGCAGATGGACGTGAAGCTCATCGACGTGAACGAAGACGAAGACAAGATGATCGTGAGCGAGAAGGCGGTGTGGGAGACGAAGCAGGAATCCGTCATCTCCAAGTTCAAGGTGGGCGACACCGTGGAGGGCGACGTGACGGCTGTGACGGACTTCGGCGCTTTCGTGCGCTTCGACTCGAACCTCGAGGGCCTCGTGCACATTTCGGAGATCGCATGGCAGCGCATCGAGCACCCGAAGGACGTGCTGAACGTAGGCGACCACGTGCGAGCCGAGATCATCAACATCGAGGGATCGAAAATCTTCCTCTCCATGAAGAAACTCATCGCGGATCCCTGGAAGTCCGTGAAAGAACGGTACACGATGGGCCAGCTCGTGAAGGGCCGCGTGCTCAAGATCAACCCGTTTGGCCTGTTCGTGGAGCTCGATCCGGATATCCACGGCTTAGCGCACGTCTCCGAACTTTCGAACAAGCCTGTGCGCGACGTGAACGAAATCGCGCGCGTGGGCGACGAGTTCGAGTTCAAGATCGTTTCCATCGACCCGGAGAACCACCGGCTCGGGCTGTCACTACGGAGGGCGAACGAGGAGACAGAGAAGGTAAGAGCCTAACCGCCATACAGGCTGCGAGGGAAGCGAAAAGCAGAAACGTCTCGACGCGCCGTTCCGCTTTCCGTTTTCCGCGCAGCCCTGTTTGATTAGCAACTTCGCCCTGATACACTGCAATCTCCAACATGCCGAAGCGCCCTCGTATGAACAAGAACATCCGTACCATCCTCATCTTCGTCCTCGCGCTCATCGCCGTGGGCGGCATTCTGGCGATGGTGAACGTGGAGACACCGACGGAAATAGACGTGGCCACGCTCGCCGCGCGCGTTCAGGACGGGAAAGTGGAATCGGTGGTCGTGGAGAGTCCCACGCGCCTCGAAATCACGCTCAAAGACGCGGGCGGGAAGGCGTATGTGTCGAAAGAGGCGTCCGAGTCGTTCAGCGAACTCCTGAAGAACTACGGCGTGGACGCAGACAAGGCGCGCGCGGTGAAAACGGAAATCCGCGAGAAGTCCGGCGCTGCCTACTGGGCCGGCGTCCTCATCCCGAACCTCCTGCCGCTTCTCCTGCTCGTCGGCCTCATGTGGTTTTTCCTGCGTCAGGTGCAAGGCCAGCAGAACCGCGCGATGTCGTTCGGCCAGTCGAGCGCCCGCGAGATCCCCAAAGGCCGGAAGGACAAGATCACGTTCAAAGATGTGGCCGGAGTGAAAGAGGCAAAGGAAGAGCTGCTCGAGGTCGTCGACTTTTTGAAGAACCCCGAAAAATTCGTGAAACTCGGCGCGAAGATCCCGAAAGGCGTGCTCCTCATGGGAGCGCCCGGCACCGGCAAGACGCTCCTCGCGCGTGCCGTGGCCGGCGAGGCCGACGTGCCATTCTTCCACATGAGCGGTTCGGAGTTCGTGGAGATGTTCGTGGGCGTAGGCGCCTCGCGCGTGCGCGACCTGTTCGCCAAGGCAAAAAAGAACGCTCCCTGCATCGTGTTCATCGATGAAATCGACGCGGTGGGCCGACAGCGTGGCTCGGGCCTCGGCGGGTCGCACGACGAGCGCGAACAGACGCTGAACCAGATCCTCGTGGAGATGGACGGCTTTGAGCCGAATTTGGGAGTGATCGTGCTCGCGGCCACGAACCGGCCCGACGTGCTCGACCCGGCGCTGCTCCGCCCCGGGCGCTTCGACCGACGCGTAGTGCTGGAACCGCCGGACATCAACGACCGCGAGGCGATCCTGAAGATTCATGCGATCGGCAAGCCGCTTGCGGACGACGTATCCCTCCGACATCTCGCCGAACGCACGCCCGGTTTCTCGGGAGCGGACCTCGCGAACCTTGTGAACGAGGCGGCCATCCTCACGGCGCGCCGGGACGAGAAGACGATCGGCATGCAGACGCTTCTGGATTCGATCGAGAAGGTGCTCCTCGGCCCCGAACGAAAGAGCCACGTGATGAGCGACGATGAACGGAAGATCACAGCAACGCACGAAGCCGGCCATGCGCTCGTGTCGCACCTACTCCCCCACACCGACCCGGTGCAAAAAGTCTCCATCATCTCTCGCGGGAAAGCTGCCGGATACACACTCAAGATGCCCACGGAGGACAGACACATGAGGAACCGTCAGGAGTATGCCGAAGACATCGCCGTGATGCTGGGCGGGTACGCGGCCGAACGCGCAATCTTCGGAGACGTCACCACCGGCGCCTCAAGCGACATGAAGCAGGCAACGCTCGTGGCGCGCCGCATGGTCACGCAGTGGGGCATGAGCGATGCGCTCGGGCCACGCACGTACGGCGAGCAGGAAGATATGATCTTCCTGGGCCGCGAGATTCACGAAAACCGAGACTACTCCGAAAAGATCGCCGAAAAAATCGACCACGAAATCGACAAGATCATCGACGAGGCTCTCGTGTCCGCCACGGACCTCATTAAGAAGCACCAAGTTGAAATCGACCGCATCGTGGAAAAGCTCCTCGAACAGGAAACGCTCGAACGCGACGAGTTCGCGAAGGTGGTCGGACTCCCAAAAGCCGGGAAGAAATGACGAAATTCGAATGACGAATGACGAAACGTCGGACGAGCGACGTTTCGTCATTCGTCATTCGAATTTCGTCATTCAGCGCTCATCATTAGACATTGCGCATTCTCCTTCGTTTCCGTACAAACCCCGCTCCCGTAAACCCACCTCCGTCCGTGGTATACTTTCACCATATGCCCCGCCACCCCATGGAGCCCGTGTATCGCCCGGTTTTGCGCGACGCCTTCCGCGTTGCGTGGGAGGAGAAACGCTACTGGTGGGTGGCGCTCCTCGCGGGCATCACGCTCACCGGCAGCGTATACGACATCGGTTTTCGCGTGCTGAACATGAGCGCCGTCCCACGCGTTTCCGGCGACACGTGGGGCATGTTGTGGACCCGGGCCGTGGTCGCGTGGCCCACGCTCACGCTGGGCGACACGATTTTAGGCGGCATGAAGGTGTTCCAGATTATTGCCGTCTTCTTCCTCGTGCTCTTCACCGCGTGGGCACTGTCGCTTATCGCGCAGGGCGCGCTCGTGTACGCCCTTGGCGCTCGACGCGGAGCCCGATCACCGAACGTGAAAGACGCACTCACCGTAGGCGCGCGGGCGCTCTGGCCCATTCTCGTGCTGAATCTGTTCGTAATGATCGTTCTATTGTCTGTCCGGGGCCTCATGACGATTGCGCTTTCCGGAGCCATACAGAATACCACCGCCCTGTCGTACTTGGCCTACATCGTAGCCTTCCTCGCGTTCGTTGTGGTGGCCGCGGCCGTGATCATGATCCAGGTGTTTGCCTTGAACGCCATGATCCTGCAGGGCGCCACTCTCGCGCAGGCCCTGGACCGTGCGGCGCGTCTCCTCGCGGATCACTGGGTGGTGGCCGTGGAAACGGCGGCGATCCTTTTTGTGATCACCGCGGGCGCATCCGTGCTCGTGATCGCGGTGAACATGCTCGTAGGCGTGCCGCTCTTCCTCCTCGCGATTATCTCCCTGGTATTCCAATCGAAAGCGCTCATGCTCCTCACGATCTACACGGCTGTTGCCATCTTCGTGGCCGCCATGCTCGCCGTGGCCGGATTTGTGATCCAGCTCCACTACGCCACCTGGACGATCCTCTACCGCAAGCTCGGTGAGGGCGGCGTGCTTCCCAAGATCCATCGCTGGGTGCGATGGTTTACGCACAGCACCCACGTGCCGGGAGCATAGCGCGACAGAACGGACTGGTTGCCGGGGACCATTTCAGGGATCATTTCGGGACGTCAGGTAGTCGGGGGAGGATCGAGAACTTGTGCAGGGTCATCAGCGACATCGAAACATTTCGTTGACGCAGCCCGCGAGCAGAAACTCTAGCTCCACCCCCGACTACCTGACGTCCCGAAATGATCCCTGAAATGG
>DATMXG010000094.1:0-8180 GCA_035561755.1 Methylomirabilis sp. (SeqCode) | reverse complement strand
GCCTCGAATGTGGGCGGCGTGAACTGGTGGGAAAAAACCTCCTGTTCTCCCCCATCAACGCGCAGGTCTGCGGCGAGCGCGGCGAGCGATTCCAAGTTCGGAACGCGACCGAGGGGCAGGGCGGCGTTCGTGAGCGACGCGGATACGTGCGTGCGTTCGTCCGCGTTCCGAGCGGTGTTGAACAACGAAAGACCTCGGAGCGATACCACATACGGGCTCCGTTCGTGTTCCGCGTACCGGATCGCCACGGGAACCGTCCGCAGCCGCGGACCTTCGGGGCCTCCGAAGCCGACGACGACGCGATCCAGATCCGCCACGGCATCGCGTAACACGCTATCATGAGTGGACGCGGACACCGCGGGCCGGCCGGCATACCCCGCCTTGGCAGGGCGTCGCCGTCGCCGCTTCACGGCGGTTACGTCGATGTCCGTAGGCTTCCCCATGAACCGGACCCCGTCTGCCGTGAGCGCCGTAATCCCCTCGCGTTCCATGACGGAGGCGAGCTGGTCTTCCAAATTCGGACGCTGCTTGGCAGTCACAGTAAAGATTCAGGCACGGTTGTCGGGTATCGGTTGTCGGTGGTCGTTGCGACCACCGACAACCGATACCCGTAATCGATTCGACCGGAACGCGACGCTTCTCATCATTTAACCGCTCGCTCATAAGCGGTTATCGTCCGTTCAGCCGCCTTCCGCCAGTCATGCCGCTCTCGGAGAGCGGTGACCGCATGACGCGCCTGCATGCGAACACTCACCGGGTCTCGAAGCACCGTTTCGACGGCCCGTATCATACCATCCAGGTTGCTTGGTTGAAAGAAAATTACCCCTTCCGAGCCCAGAACCTCCGGAAGGGAGGACGCGTCGCTCGCCACCACGGGGCATCCGCGTGACATGGCCTCGAGCGGGGGCAGACCAAACCCCTCTAATCGTGACGGAAACACGAATGCGAGCGCCTTCGCATACAGGCGCGAGAGCTCCGCATCGGTCACGCGGCCCAGGAACCGGACACGAGGGAGGCCCATGCACGCTGCCCGCGCCTCTGTCCGCCTCATGAACGCGTCCAGGTCTCCCGCGATCACGAGGGAGACCGTCTGATGGCTCGGCGCAACACGCTGCCACGCGTCCAGCAGACGATCGAGGTTCTTGTGCGGATATGCAGACCCGACGTACAGGAGATACGGCTGGTCTTGATCGGGTTCGGACCACGCTGACTCATCGGCCGTCGGCATTCCTTCTCCCGTGACATCGATCGGCGTTGCGAGACCCGGGAAATGACGACGGATCTGATCTGCGACGAACTGCGTGGGAACGAGGATGCGGCGCGACTTCATCGCGCTACGGAGACACGCTCGATATCCGAGACGTTTGATCGTTGCGACCACTGGTCCGCGCGTCGTCACGTTCGCAGACGACGGTTCTTCGAGCAGGGTCAGGTCATGAATGGTCACCACGCGCGGTTCGCGACTCATGATCGACACGTTCCAGTGCGGAATGTGGACCAGATCCGGTTTCGTCTGCGCGATGATGGACGGAATGCACAGCTGTTCGGCCAGACCATACCAGTGAACGTCTGCCTTGGCATGTTCGACGGATGCATTCCCTTGGAACGTCGAACGTTCTGGGTCGCGAACGAGGAGTTTGTACTTGTGTTCCGGTGCGACGACCAACATCGCCCGTACTAATTCCTCGATATATCGACCAATGCCGCGCGTCTGCGTGGGGCCCATCATGCGGGCGTCGATCGTCAGTCTCATAAGACCAACTTCATCATGGACGACCCAACCTGACAACGGAGACCGTGGGTTCTCGCATATGCGAGCAGCCCGTTATAAGATGCCGCATTCCTTGCCGAATACCGTCGCAGAAGACGCCGCTTCGAGGTCGTTCGTAACAATCGAAAATATGGAAAACAAACAAATCCCAACACATCGATCCCCGCGTAGTATCGACGAACAACAATTTTGTCTGGATGGATGTGCAGATGCAGGCGCTCGGATAGAAATCCGCTGATGGATGAACGTATATCTTCAAGCTGCGCCCGATCCGTATCGAGTATCAGCATATCGTCACAGTAACGCAAATAATATTTGACCACGAGCACATGCTTCACGTATTGGTCTAGCTCGTTCAGATATACGTTCGCAAAAAGCTGGGACGTGAGATTGCCAAGCGGCATCCCCGGCTTGAAACTACCTATCACTTCATAAAAGAGACTCATGACACGAGCATCCCGTATCGTTCGTCCAAGAATGGCCAATAACACCTCCTGATCAATGGACGAAAAATACTTACGGATATCGAGCTTCAATACCCACACAGTTCGGGTATTGTTGCGCGACAAGGACCATCCCCAGTGCTGGAATCGCTGAACGGCACGATGTGTTCCCTTACCCTTTCTGCACGACCACGCGTCATAGATGAACTGACGGTCGAACAATGGCTCGATCACACGAACGATCGCGTGATGGAGTAATCTGTCGCGCACAGATGCCTTATGGATCTCACGACGTTTGGGGTCGCAGATAACGAAGGGTGAATAGGATCCATGATGATAGGTTCCAGCCATCAGATCCGCGTGCAGAGCGAATACCTGGTCTTCAAGCATCCACTCAAACGCCATCACATCCCGTTTTGTAGATTTTCCGCTCCGAAATTCTCGCCAGGCTTCAAACAAATTTTCAAGTGATATAATACGTTCATACAACCCATTTCCATGAGCCCCCCCCCCTGAACTTTTCGGACTTCCGATCTTCCATAGATATTACTCCTTCATCCTCGCACTTCTTTCTTGGGTCCGACAATGCCCTAAGCCACTGCGGCATACCATCGGATCGTATTGTTCCACAATCGCACTCGACCTATTCAAACAATTGCTGTGGTCAAATCAAGAACAGGGATATCGAAGGCTCAACAGATTACGCCAAGCCAGCTTGGAGCTTGACCAACTGAAGATCTTTCTACGTCTTGCCAAAGATTCCGGCGCCCTGACCGAAAAAAACTATCTCCAACTCCAAGGATTACTCCAAGACGTCGGCAAACAGCTCGGCGGATGGATAAAGGCGCTCCAAACGAAAGAGCCCGCACATGGCGAGCCCATTCGCGAGATGTGACCAGGGGACGGAAACCGACGTTATCGTTCGCCTTGTCGTTCGCGTTGACGTTCGTGGCTCCACCGTTGTTGGAGTTGCCGGAGATCAACCGCTATACCAGTCCCCTTGCGCGCTCGTCCTTCCGAGGCACCGGGACTCCGGCCCCGCCGCTTGCGAGCGGCGGGGATAGTCGCCCCTGTATCAATATGTGGCGGCAGTCCCGCCATGGCGGGACACCCACACCAGACGAGCGCACGTCGCTTCTCTATATATTCGGCGAACCGATATCCACCACGTGCGGACCGGTTTCATGAACCGTATTTTGATTATACCGGACCAAAGTTCCAACGACCAAATTTCCAAAGTTCCAATTACGGAGAGAAGCGACCCAGGGGACGGAAACCGACGTCATCGTCCGCCCTGTCGCGCGCGTCGACGTCCGTGGCTCCACCGAAGCTGGAGCCGCCGGAGAGCAACCGCTCACCAGAAGTCATGGATTCTTTTTGCCATTCGTACGTATCCGTCATACCCCATTCAGGGTGATGGATATTCGCGAGGACATTCCAGACGATCTCCTCCGTGGGGGTACATTGATCTGGATCAAGATCGATGGCCTCGGCCAACGCCTGCATGACTTCAGGCCTGTCAAAATCCGTGGGGTGCAAACTAAAACGGGTTTTTGACGCGATCAGCCCCCGTAAATTCAACTCTGCAAGTACTGGCGCCAACGGATCATTATCGTAAATCTGATCGCCATTCGTGTATGCCGGCTTTTTCCTGCCATCAACTACAAACCAACCTTCAGGCAGTTGTGTCGCCGAGCTTGGTAGCTGGCCATTGGCGATCTGATCGTAGAACCAACCATTTGGTTTCTTAGTCCAAGCCTTCAGTTTCCGATCATTCGTCATGTCCTCCGCGGGGAAATAGTGCAGTTCCAGGCCGAGCTTTTCCCAGTTCTCAAGCCGATCCGGCGTGATCTCCGCAGGCAGAGGCGGGACATCGATCGTTTTTTCAAAAAACGCCGAAAGCTTTCTTGATTCCTGCTCGCGCAATTCCCGAACTTTTTCTGACCAAAGCTCCAAAGCCCCAGAGTCCAAAGTTCCAATGTCGGAAGAGAAGACGACCAGGGGACGGAAACCGACGTAATCGGCCGCCTCGGCGCGCGCGCCGACGTACGCGGCTCCACCGCTGCCGGAGCTGCCGGAGAGCAACCGCCCACCAGACCCGTAATGCTCTTCGCACCATTCCCAGGTGGTTGTCTTATCAAAATCAGGGCCTTGCCCCATCACGTTCGCCTCGATGACCCGCGGGAGCCGAACTGTAGCTCCGGGGATGTCTTCACATTTCAACGCCTTCTGAAGAGCTTTCCATAGTTTCGGGTCGTCAAACGCATTGGGATCGATGTTGGAGCGTTGACCATGGCCAAGTTTTTGGAGCACCCCCTCGATCACTCCATCGTCCTTATATTTCTGTTTTCCATCGTCAAAATTCGGCTTTTCCCGAGTGTCTTTCAGCACCCAAGAACCGGGCAATTGGTTTGGGGAGAGTCCTTTCAAGTGAGGATTGGCCCGGTTCTCGGGCAGTTGTTTGATCTGTTGGAGAATGGAAAACAGGTTGATGCCTTTATCCGGTTTCTTTTCCCAACCGGGATATGTATCGGACTCCTCTAATGTGATAGATGGCAGGTAGCGTAGTTCAAATTTGAGCTCTTCCCACTTCTTGATCCGTTCCGCGTCGATCCCTTCCGGCAACGGCGGGACGTCGAAGTCTTTGCCGAAGAATTCCTTGAGACGTGTGCGTTCCGCCTCGCGGACATATTCCAGTTCGGGCGCGGACTCGCCACGTCGCTTCCCTTTCTTGGTTTTCTTGTCCGGTTGCACCAACGGCCATTGATCAAAAAGGTCTTTTGCGACCAGTCGTGCTTCCCGGGTCCGTACGGACTCGACTACGACGTCCCCCTTCTTGGTGAAGCCACGGAGTGTCACGTCGTTACGGCCGGAAGGATCCTGTCGCGTCACCACATCCTCCGGCTTGGCCTTCGTGTACTGCACGGCTTTGCCATTGATGATCGCGGTGGCAGACGTGATCTCGATCACCGGTTCGGCTTTGAGATATTTCACGCGTGGCGAAAGCAGGCCCACTTCTTCGAGGGTCATGATCTCAAAGGCGTGCTTGGATGACGGGATCGATGACGTGAGGCCGTAGTGTTTAAAAAATTTCCACGCAAGTTCTTTATCATATTTTGAAATACCGGCTTCATCAAGTTTGTCTTCGATCTTCGACATGAGATATCCCTCAAGTGATCCTTGTTCACCTTGTTCCACGGCCTGGCGCAACCACCCCAGGATCACGCCCGGGTCGAGCACGAATTCCGAAAGATACTGGCCTTCGCCCTGTGAACGCAGCACTGTTTCGCGTCGCGAAAAACTATTCCAGAGTTCGCTCGTGGCTTTGGCAAAACGCCACAGTGCGCCTCCGGCCTTAGGATCTACGGACAGTACGCGTTCTTTCCTTCCACCCTCCACCACTTTTTCCTTGGTAGGATCCCACCCCGGCTCGAGCTCGGACTTGGCGAACCGGACACGGTCATTCGTGTCCATGAGCGCCGCCACCATGGATTCGTACCATTCCGGGTTGTTTGTGCTTTGTTCCGGATAGTCTACGTTGATGGCCGTGCTGAATTCACGACGTACGGCCGTATCCGTGGCCTCACGCTCATACCGTTCACCCGCCGGGTTGCCGGCCGCAATGAATAGATATTCGTTCTGTACGTCGATCTTACCCAAGAGTGGCAATCGGGCCTCGTGCCCGGGTCGTACGCCGGATACGGCTTTCACGATCTCCATTTGGACGGCTTTCGGACGGTTGTTGAACTCATCGTCAAAATAGACGCCGCCCGTATGATGTGGCTTTTCATCCAAACTCGATTCCTTGCCTGTGAGCGCCTGGCCAAGCGGCCCATATTCGAGATATGACGTGTCGCCTTTGATCGCCTTGGAGGCGAGCGAATCCTGAAGACGCGTGGATGGTCCTCCTTGGGCTTTGTATGGCAGCTGTCCGGTGAGCCGCTTGGCTGCGGCCTCCACGAGCGAGGTCTTCCCGGTGCCGGATTCTCCGACCATGAGCACTGGACGGCCGGACAATGATGCGTTCTCGAGTTGTTCCAGGATCTCGCGGCGGCTGGGCATCCAGATGAATTTGTCGTTGGTTAGTTCCTTATTCATGCGCGCCATGCGGTCGTAGCTCACGCGGGCCGCGAGTTTGGGATAGCGGTCGAGGAGTTGATCCAGTTCTTCGCGGGAACTGTCCAGATGTTCTTGCACCTTCTGATACGCCAATTTATCGAACGCCGACGTTCGTTCGCCGCGTTTCGCGAACAGCGCGCGGGTGGCCTGGTCGTAGTTGGTCTCCAATCGGTCGATCTTTTTCTGGACCTGCCGGTATTGCTCATAACTGCCGTTCACCACCTTCCGTTCGTCCTCGTGGCGTTTCATACCTTTCTGGTATGCGCTCTGCGTCTCCTCATCCGCATAGAGTGCGGCGAGTAACGACGCGTTGTCCGGCGACACGTTTTTTGCGGCGCGCAGTTCCTGATACATCTCCCAGAGCAGTTCTGCTTTGTGAGCCGGCGTGAGGCCGTGAAAGATCGCGGATGCGGCCGTGCCTTCCGGCGCTTCGGCCGTCGTACGGCCTTCGGCATGGCGACGCTTCAAAAACGCACCCACCGGATCTTTGATGGATCCGGCGAGGGAGGTGGCTTCGGCCGTCTGACGGCTTTCAGCGCGTGGGGGGCGGTCGGGCATGTTATATGAGTTTCAAGAGATCTGTAACCGTTAACTCGATATCGCGTAGGATCCGGATCAACAACCCACGCCCGATATCTTTTCCGCTATGAAATGGAACCGTCGTCGCTCTTCCATCTTGGTGCTTGAAAAAAACGTGAGAAACTGACGTTCGAATTTCGATAAATCCGATACGTCGCAGGACTCGTACGAGATCACGAGCCGTCAGCATCGGCACGCGATCGGTCATACCCTCATGATATCCAGACCCACGAAAGAAGGTTCATAGGCAAAATCTTCGATACGTTTTCGATACTCAGGATCGTCTTTCGCAACGTCTAGACAAAGTTCGATCACCTCACGAAGATTCTTTCGAAGTTCTTCGAGCGACTTTCCTTGCGTGTGACAGCCAGGCAAAGCTGGGACAGTACCAACAAAGTACCCTTCCTCGTCCTGTTCTACGATAATACGATAATCGCGTTGGCTCATTTTTACTGCTTTCATAGACATACAATATAGCTCAATGACGAGCCGCCACGCAAGATGATCCGTTATTTTTTCACACGTGCTGGATAGAGCCTTTTGAACACCCCGACGGTGTCCTGTGCCACCGTCTCTGCATGTTTTTCCAGTGACTCGACCACGCGCGCGTCGGGCGCGTAGGTGGCCGTGATCGCACGCGCGGCGGTGGTCATCCCATAGCCGAACACGACAGCACCGGAGTGCCGCAGTCGCTCCGCGACGTTGCGCGCCTCGTGCGGGTCGTCTGATCCGCCATCGAGAGACACGGCCACGAATTCGATCGGTGGCTTCTCGTGCGGCTTGTGGTTCTTGCGAGGCCAGGCTTCGCGTTCATGTTTGATGCGCTCTTCGATCTCGAGCAGACCGTAGTGGTCGGGCGTGCCGCCTCCTGTCGTCTGAAACGCGGAGCGATACATTGCGACCTGTTCTTTCGGACCCCACTCGCCGGCAAGCGGCAGATCTGTCGAAGCGCCCCCATGGATGCTCGTGACTTGAAGACGTACGGGGAGAGGTGCATCGAGTCGTCCGCCCGCTTTTCGACTCACGACCGCGCACTGCATGAGCGTATCGGCATAGAGCAATGCGAAGTCGCGCTGCAGATCGGCTTTCACGCGGCCCGTCACCGGGTCCGTCTCCGCCATACTGCCTGACAGATCGAGCATGAGGTACACATCGAGGCCGCCGAATACTTTTTCCCGTTTCTCGATGTCGCGCCGCCACATGAACCCCTGCGGGTTCTGTTCGCCCACCTTCACGTCGATCCGGATCATCGCCATCTCTTCCGGTTC
>DATMXG010000093.1:0-12625 GCA_035561755.1 Methylomirabilis sp. (SeqCode) | reverse complement strand
TTCGACATGAGCGCCGTGATGTCCTCTCCAAGCGCAACCACGGCGGCGCCGGTTAACGTAGCAAGATCGACCATGACGTCGGGCTTGATCTTTTTGTTCGCGTACGACAACGCGTCCGCAAGAGTAACGCGGCCCTCGGCGTCCGTGTTCAGGATTTCGATCGTCATTCCATTCATCGCTTTGACGACGTCGCCCGGACGATACGCCGTGCCACTCGGCATGTTCTCGACGGCGAGGAAGATGCCATGGACTTCGATGGGCAGATTCAACGCGGGGAGTACTTTGAACAGGCCAAGGACCGAGGCGGCGCCCGCCATGTCGATCTTCATCGTGACCATCCCCTGATCCGGTTTGATATTCAGGCCTCCGGAATCGAACGTCACGGCCTTGCCGATGACCGCGATGCGCTTCTTTGGCCGGCGCGAAGGCGTATACGTCAAATGGACGCCGACCGGCGCGTGCTGCGACCCTTCGGCCACGGCGAGCGCCGCGCCCATGCCGAGCTTCTCCATGTCGTCACGCGAGAGGATCTTGCAGCGGATCCCGGTCCCGCGCGTAGCGAGCGATCGCGCCACGTCGGCAAGATTCGCAGGCGCCATGTCGCGCGACGGCGTGTTCACGAGGTCACGAGCCAGCATGGTCGCCTCGGAAAGAACGCGCGCCGCGTCGAGGCCTTTCTGCGCATCCTTCAGCCTGGACCGATCAGACTCGACCAGCATCACCTCCTGAATCTCTTTTTTCTGTGCGTGGTCCTTCGTGCCCGTGCCGTGGTACGCGTGGAATCGGTACGCGCCGAGCCGCATCCCTTCTCCCAGCGCCTGCGCCGCAATACACACGTCCATCCGTCCGATGCCAGCACCGTGCAGAATCGTGGCGACCTTCCGTGCCTTCGCTTCGCGAGCCGCCTTCACGATGTGTCCGCCCACGATCCGGATCGTATCTTCTGTGAAAGACTTGCGAGGTCCGAGGCCGAGAACGCAGACTTTTCGCGCCTTGAGCTTGCCGAACGTCGGGAACACGAGGCGTTCACCGAGCTTACCCTGGAAATTGTCGCGCTCGATGAGATCAGCCAGTGCTCCGCCCATTGCCGCGTCGACCGCACCCGTTGCGCCGCCGGGACGTTCAACTCCATCAAACAGGTTCACGACGAGAAGATCACAGCGCTCGTCTATCACGTTGCCGTGGGTCACGGAGATGGTCATACTAGGGATGTCTTACATGATAACCGCCGACCATACAAGCGTTATCCCATCGTAAGTCGCGACCTCGCCCAACTGTCATCCCGAGCGAGTCGCCCCCCGTTCCGTCATCCTGAGTGAGGTCGCCGCGAGAAGGCGGCAGAAGAACGCGACCTCTCGGCGACCGAGCGAAGAGCCTGCCCTGAGCATAGCCGAAGGGATCCATTGTGGTGCGCGTATTTGCCACCTGCATCAGACTTTGGTGTATCTCATGCGCTCGTTATCAAAACGAGCGACCGCAAGATGCTTTTTTCACACGCCAACCCTTCTCCATCTCTCGCATTCGAATCCCGTATCTCATACGTAGTTAGACTATGCTCGTGGTTACTCAAACGACCATGAATCCCTTCGGCTATGCTCAGGGCAGGCTCTTCGCTCGGTCGACGAGGGGCGGTGTCCTTACTTCCAATCACACGGGTCGACCTCACTCAGGATGACGGAACGGGAGCGGCGAGCTCCGGATGCTTGAAGCGGCGCTCGACGAAGTGATATTGAGAGCGATAAATCTGTTCGAACTGACACGTTAAGGGAGCGCCTCCTCAATCAACTGCCCCATCTGCTCCGCGCTCGGCAACCCCTCGATCATGGTCGTGCCGACGAAGAAGGTGGGCGTGGCGTTCACCCCGAGTTCTCGGCCATCCGACAGGTCGCGTTCAACGAGGGCTTTCGTGGACGGATCGGTCAGACACGCCTTGAAGGCCGCCGTATCGAATTGTAAGGAGGACGCATATCGAATGAGATCTGCGGGTGCGAGCGCGTTCTGGTTCGCAATGAGGACATCGGCATACGCAAAGAGTTTTCCCTGCTTGTCCGCGCACACCGCGCCGAGCGCGGCACCGACTGCGGCCTTGTGCACAGGAAGCGGAAAGTTGCGGAACGCGAACCGGATGCGACCCTTGTACCGATCGCGAACCTTCAGAATTTCCGAATGCGCAAGTTTACAGGCCGGGCACTGGTAATCAATGAACTCGATGAGTGTGACCGTGGCGGTTGCGGGACCTTCGAACGTCACGTCCGGACGCTCCAACAGGCTTCGGACCCGCTCATCCTCGGCTGCGCCGATCTGCGACGGTTCGAGACGCGGCCGTTCGCCATCCGTCCACGGAACGGTGAGGACCAGAATAAGAACGCCGCCCACGATAACGGCTGCCATGAGGGACCAGAACTGAATCGCGAGTTCCCGGAGCGCCGTGCGATCTTCGAACGCTCTCGAGCGGTCCCACCATGCCGCGACGAAGAGAATCGTTGCCATCACGGCCGACGTGAGACACCACACGCAGTAGGCCTTGATATCGACTGCCTGCACGAACGTGAGGAACGCCGACTCGATAAAACCAATCGTGACCGCGATCATCGACAGGCGGTACACGGCCCGCACGCGCGTGTGCGGATACGCTGCACGCCACACGAGGAGCGCGATGATCGCCACGTAGAACACCACGCCCAGGAGCGGGCGCGGCACGCCGAAGCTCGTAGCCCATTCTGAGTTCCGCACGATATCGCAACCCTTCGCCACGCCGCACACGATCGGACCGTTCGTCACGTATGTGATAAGGAGGTACGTGGAAACAAAAAGGCCCGCAAGCGAGGCCCACAGCATGATGCGACGGACAAAGACGACGCGGCGCTCATCGAGAATCATAGAACCCGACTAGTTTGGCATGCGCAGATGACACTGACAACCCGGGAACGTCATTCGAATTTCGTCATTTTGCGCACGCTCCTTCGGCCCACAATCCCCGCTTCGCCTCTTTCGCTCCCTCTTCGAGCTTCTTCAGCTCCACCTTTCGCGCAGGATTGAGCGGGAAGGAGAGGTAGGCGTACGCGTATCCTTCCGAGACAAGGAGCGCATTGAAATCCGTGCCGTCTTCAAGCGTGACGTTCCGGAGCAGACGGCCGTACTTGTCGCGCTCATCCGCCTGCGGATCCGCGTCCAAACGAACGCGGACGCCGTCGAGTTTGGACGTGGTGAAGGCCGACGCTTCTTTGCCGAAACATTCTACGGGTTTGCGCGGGTCCACGGATTCCGGCGTGTTCACTCCGAGCAACCGCACCGTGACTTCCGTGCCGCCTGTCCTATCGGATGCGGAGACATCCTGCATCGCCACAATCGTGTCACCGTCCTTCGCGCGCGTCACGAGCGCATTCGTCTGCACGGCCGGTATATTCGGGACAGGTGCCGTCTCGCCAGTGGACGTGACAAACTCGCCGATCGACGCCGCAAACCCCTCGGTGGAATCCTCCACGATCTGGTAGTTCTCGGACGAGCGACCTTGTGCCGCATCGGTTGGTGACGCCGCATCCGTAAACACCGGCGGCGGCGGCGTAACGGACTCACGCGGTGCCGGTTGCTGCGACCGGTCGATCCACACCGCGAACCCGAGTGCAATGGCGGCGATGATGCCTGTAATGAGTCGCAGACGTCGTTTCATAGGTGAGAGTTGATTGTAGCCGCATTGTGCGTGTACTATCAATCGCATGCCGAAACAACCCGGAGAGATGCCGCCGCCAGAACCGGTCCGAACGGATCCGCATGAATCAGCCATCTTTGCGGCAGAACTTGGCGAATCACCGGAGATCGACCTGCACGGCGAGTCGGTCGACGTGGCCTTGAGCCTGCTCGACGCGTTCCTGAACCATGAATTTGTGGCCGGGACCGAGGTCGTAAAGATCATCCACGGCCGCGGTGAAGGAAAGCTCCGCGAGGCTATCCATGACGCGCTCGGAAAACAAACGACGCTCGTGGCTTCCTTCCGCGACGCGCAATCGCGCAAGCAACAGGGCGGCGTCACCTACGCCGCGCTGCACCGGATAAAATGACACGCCCCTCATGTGCTGTACGGGCGACCCGCCGGGTCGCCCTTCTGATATAGCGTCGACGTTCCGTCGTCCGTCGAACTACACCCAACGCTTAAAATGCATCACGATCCCCCTCCCCGGCTTCTTGTCTCTCTGATAGACAACCTCCAGATATCCAAGCCCCAGTTCCTTCGCACGCGGAACGGATGCGGGCACTGCCGCGTGCGTCACGACTGCGCCGACCGTACGGGCGCCTGCCGCGCGGAGCGCCTTCGCGGCCTCGGCGAGGGTCCCGCCGCTGTCTACCATATCGTCCACGAGGAGAACGCGATGTCCCTTCGGGTCTCCGGACGAAATGCGCGACCGGACTCCGCCCAAACCGGGGCGTAACCGCTTCTTCTCGCACTGGATGAACGGGAGTCGCAGCTTCCGCGCCACCGTCTTGGCGCGTTTTTCCGCCCCGCGATCCGGCGCTGCGATTGCCGTTGCGCCCTTCGCGCGCGCGATCGGCACGATCAGATCCCGCGGTGTGACGGATTTCAACCGGCCGCCGAAATGCTTCCGGAACATCCTGCTGTGCGCATCAAGCGTGGTGATCTTCCGGAACGCGCGGGACAACTCAACCCCAAGGACCACGCCTCCCGTTGATTCGCGCGACTTCGCCGGTCTGTCCTGCCTCCCGTACGCAATCCACGGCGCGAGGAGTGAGATCCTCTTCGCGCCCGACGCGCGCAAAGCGTTACACCCCAGCATCGCGAGCCACACAGACTCCCCGTCCGCTTCAAGATCCGTTACGAGGAGACAGCGCTTCGTCACCGCGCGCGACACGCGAACCACCCGCTCTCCTGCCCGGTACGTCGATACGTTCAGAGACACATACGCTGCCCCAACTTCGCGCGCCAAAACCCGCGCAAGTCGGTCGCGCCCCTCGAATCCGGCGATGGTTTTTCCCTTCCAAGACATACGGGAAGAAATGCCTAATGCCTAATGCCTAATGCCAAATTTTTTCACAGCGAGCGACATTAGTCATTAGGTATTAGGTATTAGTCATTTCATCCCGTACTCCTTCATCAACCCCAGCACCTCCTCGTCCTCCACCTGCTCAAACTCATCGTAGAAGCTCCCGACGGCCCCGTACCAGTCCGGTTCTGCAAGCGCGACGACTTCATTCCCGTCTTGCCGCAAGGACGCGATCGTATCTTTCGCGCCATGAGGAACGGCAACAACGATTCGCTTCGCGTGTTGATGCTTCGCCGCAAGGACCGCCGCCTTCATTGTGGCGCCAGTCGCGATACCGTCGTCCACAATAATTGCCGTCTTCCCCTCGAGGTCCGGCAAAACGCGGCCGCCGCGGTAGACCGCGATGCGTCGCTTGGCCTCGTCCGTCTCATCCGTGATGATCGCGTCGAGCTTCTTCTTCGGATACGCATCTCGTTCGACGGGATTGTTCCACGTTACTTCTCCTGTTTCCGCCAGCGCTCCGAGCGCATACTCTTCGTTGTCCGGCGCGCCGATCTTGCGCGTCACGATGAGGTCGAACGGCATCCCGAGTGTTTTCGCAACCTCGGCGCCCAATACGGCACCGCCTCGCGGCAGTGCGAACAGGCTCACGTCGTCCCGGCCTTTGAATTCCTCCGACAGGCGGACTGCGAGCTGCTGACCAGCATCACCGCGATCATGGAAGCGCATGACGACAGAATACCACGGAACAGACCCTTGCCCGAGCGGAATGAAGCATGTATCCTCTCTGTCACGAAAACTATGCACGCCATTCACGAACGCGTTGTCCGGATTAACGCCGAACAATCCGCCAAGTACGTAGCGGATGAGTCTGCGAGACTGCGCTACTGGGCCAAGCACCCTACGTTTTTTGCCTGTATCAAATGCATGGACGGTCGGGTGAATTTTCCGAGTATGACGCAAACGCCTATCGGGAGCGTGAAGGCGTTCCGAGCGATCGGCGGAAAGTTCAACGTGTGGTGGCCGAGTTTTCTCGGCCGAGTCCGCCACTGGATGGACGGCGCGATGTCGAACGGCAGCCGCGCCTTCATCTTCGTGAGCTACCACTACAGTGCAAGCGATCCCCATTTGGGCTGTGCGGGTTGGACATACGACACCGCGCAGGCGCGCGCGCACGCCGAAGCGCTTCGGGACGATCTGTCGTACGTATTCGGCGACGAAGTAACGGCGGTCGTAGCAGGAATAGAAACCGACCGGGATCTCCTCACGCTTCACGGAACCGCCGGAGACATATCGGGCGACGTGATGATCGGAAAGACGGAACAGGAGGTTCACGCGGAACTCCTGAACGCATTTCCCGGCGTATCCCCTACGATCCTAAACGACCTCGTGCCGTTCCTCATGGGCAACGCGCTTCGCGTACACGAACTCACGCAACATCCGCGCGAACTGGAAGAAAAGAAGCACAACGAACGCATCATCGCCGTGGGTCAGGGATTCGACTGGCTGGCGAACGACAACCTTGCCCTCATCATCAACGACGCCGACCCAAACTTGGCGGAATCCATCCGAGTTGCCGCGTCGCTCATCGAAAAAAATTTGTCCGGAGCGACGGCTGGAGACGACGCGACGATCTGCACCTGCATCCCATACCGTCAACCGGGTATCGACTATCGACAGGCGGTCGCGCGTTCCAACGGTCTGCGCGTGTTCGCCGAAGGGATCGTTCGCGAAGCGTATCCTGCACTCGCCGCTTCCGGCCGGTTCCACAGCATGTCCGCGGTGGCGTGGGAGCCGAACAAAAAAATAGAAGTCTTGGAGACTCGAAACTGACCGTTTGGGATAAGGGGCAGTAAACTTGAATCTGTAACTTGAGTTCGGACCAGTTTCAAGTTCCTCGTTCCTTCTTTCATCCCATCTCGAACGTCACCACCGCTTCCCAACTCCCCTCGTCGTTCTTTTTCACTTCCAGCCCGGGGTGCAAGGCGGCCTTGATCTGCATCTCAAAACCGTTCACCGGCCGGCCCACGAACGCACCCTCCGCTTTTTTGTCCGTAATGAGCGAAAAGGAAACATCCTCATACGCTTCGCGGTTAGCGTTCGAAAGCGACAAGGCTTCGTTCAATACCGCAACAAGGAGCGCCTCGGAATCAGGCGCCTCAATCTTGAACGGACGCTCAACCCTCTCCGTGCCTTCCGTAAAACGAGGCGTTGTGGCTGCACACATCCCTTTCAACGCAGCAATAAACAAACCGGCCCTGGTGGTCCCAAGAGCGCGGATACGCGACTCATCCAACATCTCAAACCGATGCATGAGGGTACTGTACCGTTTCTTATTTCTAAATCCAATACGGCGCAATAGAGTATCCCCGAACACCTCACAAGCTGCGAAGTATTCGGGGATGATGATTCAAGAAGGCGTCCGACCGAGATCACGGACGTGCATGAAGAGCGATACGATGGCGCAGAAGAAGGCGCCGAAGAGCATGCCTATGGCCGGAGCCTCGAGCGAGCCGCTCCGGGTTAACGCCATACCGAGCGCGATCATCTGCAGCCAGAACTTGACCTTGCTCAGCGCACTCGCGTTGACCGAACGATTCAAGGCGAGCTTCACCGGCCGGATGGCGATGAGCGCCAGATCGGCAACGATGACGGACCAGATGAGCCATGGCGGGAAAGCCCCGCGACAGGAAAATATGAGCGCGCTCCACACGAATGCCTTGTCGGCGATCGCATCAATGAAGGCGCCAAGCCGGCTCACCTGACCCCGGATCCGCGCGAGCGGCCCGTCGAACAAATCGAGCAGACCGGAGGCGATGACCGTTGATACCGCAACGATGGGATGATCCCGCCAGTAGATGAGCGGCGCGATGAGCACAACGCGGCCGAGACTTAGGTGGTTGGGTTTAATCCAAAGGGGTATGCAGGCATCAATCGGCCGGCGCACCGCCTCGTCGAAAAAGAACGCCATGGACCCTCACTTTCCTATGCGAACGCGATGGTAGCAGACATCTACCTCAGAAGGAAAGGCTTATTTCCGCACGTACGTCCCCATGAGTTCCGCCTGCTCGATGATGTGACCGGACATCGCGGATTCGAGCTCGGCTTTCGTTGCCCCTTCCTGCAGGTCCAGCATCGCATCGAGCGCGTAGAGTTTGAAGAAATAGCGGTGCTCACGATCGGGAGGACAAGGCCCGCCATACTGCAGGCTGCCGCGTGTCCCCTTGCCGCGGACGCCCGGCGGCTGTTCGTTCTCGGCGACACGCGTGAGCACTGGAGGCAGATTGAACACCACCCAGTGGTCCCAAACTTTGACACCTGCCGCAGCCGGCACGTCCGGGTCGTCCATGATGAGCGCGAGGCTCTTGGCCGCGGACGGAACACCCGAAATAGCGAGCGGCGGATTCACGTTCTGGCCGTCGCACGAATACTTCAACGGTATGGGCTGTCCCTGCGCGAACGCAGTGCTTGTGAGTTGCATAGTTCCCTGTTGGATACCTGGCGTGAGTTCAGACGGTGGCGCAACGAACTTTTCCGGACCGGTGCAGCCCTGACCGATGAAAACGAGAACAAGCGCAAGCTTGACGATGGCCCTGATGTGCATAGAAATACAATTCAAATCGCCGCTGATAACGTTCAGGTATGTAAAAAAATCTGTTGATGTTTGTTTCCGATTCGTCCAAGGAAAGCCCGAGGTACATTATAGCACGTCCAAGCGTCAGCGCAGATCGTTGCAAATTACCGACGTCCCTCCGCCAGCCAGGAGCCGTACGCGTACACGAGCATTGCCTGGACCCAGAACATGACGACGTTCACCGCTTTCGTGCCCGGACCCGTCCAACCGGCGGCGAGGAAGTATGTTACGTTCAGAAGCAGTCCGCCCAGAACGGCTGCCAAACTACAGGCAATCATCAACCTCTTCGTCTTCGCGTCCTTCGAATAGACATAGCCCGCGGCGGCGGCGAACAATGTAACGCTGGCGGCAAGCGCTCCCCATGTGACGAGAAACGCGAACGTCGCGGCGTTGGGCGTCGCGACGAGGGTCAAAAAGTCCTTCACCCACGGATAGGGATTACTGCTCGCGAACGCGGCGAGCGTCTTCGGAAGGCCTTCCGCGAACAACGGGTTGGTGACCTTCTCCCACCCCGACGACCACCACTCATACGCGAACACGATCTGCACCGCGAGAAGGATGAGGATCGGGTCTTTGCGCATCCCTTCGGCAATGGACCTGATACCGAGATGTCGCTGCAGGTAACAGACTCCCGCAAGCCCTTCTGCGATCATAAAGAGTGCGACAAGAGCGGCGAGAGCGCGGGCCACGGGGTTTTCAAATAAGGAATATGCGGCGTATGCCAATATGGCGCCGAATAGAACGCGCGCAACTCGGTCCCAAGGCTGGATATTTGTCTTCATATTATTTTTTCGGGTTGCAGGGCTGGAGGCCGACGTACGCGAGGTACGCGGACACCACGAGCGCCATGCCCGAGAGCCACATAGGCACATCCCAGCCGCCGATCGAAGCCGTCCACTGGAAGAGGAGGCGCGCCGCATGAAGCACGGCGATCACGAGGAAGATCGCTCCCGTGAGTTTGAGATACGAGTCTTGTTTCATATAACGGAATGATACCACCGCCGGAACGCCACGCGTAGAGCAACTCACGGCGCCTCCGACGCTTCCTCGGCCGTTTTCTGCACCCGTTCCTTGGCGGAGGCGTCTTCCTCCCGCTTCTTCTCCGCGGCGAATGCGGCCGCTTCGGCCTCGTCTTCGCGTTTCATATCGGCTTCGAGTGCCTCAATGGACGCATCCTCTTCCGCCGCAGTCGCCGCAGGGGCGGGCTGATTCGGAACCGGAGACGTGACGGGTGCGGCCTCGAGCGGTGTCTGGCGGTCTGTGGTAACCGGACGCGCGAAACACCCCTGGCCCACGAGGACGAGAGCGGCTGCAGAAACGATGATCGGTGAACGAAGAAATTTCATAGATGTTGCGACTAGTGTACACCATGGGCGACGGCACCGTCTGCACCCGTCATTTCTTCAACTTAGGACCGATATACTTTCTATTCTTACAAAATCGGTTATTCAGACACTGGCTGCAATATCCTTTATCACCGCAAATGTACGATTTCTTCGTTCCCTTGTACGAAGGACAGGAATGCCACGCATGACAACCGGATTGATGGGCGAAGACTTCACGCGGGAAAAAGGATATAAACGCCACGATGAACGCAAAGGAGACAACAACTGCGCTGTACACCAACGCAAGTTCCTGCTTTTCGTATTTCACAAGAGGACAATTAATTCATTTGGCTTATCTCCAACTCTCCTGCAGATGTTTCAGCAAGTTTTCCTGCAGCTCATTCCGATCCACCAGTTGAACGTTATTCGTCTTTGCCAACTCTCTCGCCCCTCGTGTGAACGTCCCCGTGGTCACGACGGCTGCGGAGGTACATTCGTAATGATTCTTTGCAGCCACGGCCTGCTGGACCGCCTCGTTCCCAACCGAACCGACGTACCGCTTTGCCTGTATGAGGAATCGTTTACCGTTCTTATTCGCAATCAAATCCCCTCCTTGATCGCCAACCTTACCGATCACCTGAACGCTGTATCCCATCTTCCCAAACAATCTCGCCAATAGTTGCTCAAAATCACTCCCGCTCAGAACATCAAACGCCTGTGGTGCCGACCTCGTACTCTCAGTCGTGAGCTTATATTCAATCTCATCGATAAATCTCACCAACAACGCTTTAAATGCATCGCTCTCCACTTTTAGCCCTTTCGAATTCAGGTATTTTACAAAATATCCGATGCGATCCGGGTCAAAATAATAATCGTGATGAACGAAAGCGTTCTTCCCCTTCTCGGTTCTGAATCGACGGATAAAATTCTGAATTTCTTCTCGCAACCCGAGCGACTCCACTCGTTTTACCAACCGTTCAGAAAACTGTTTGCGTATTTTCTGATAGACAAAAATAAGTAATAGAATAAGGGCCAGGATGACAACGATGCTAATGGCAAAACCCCACCTTTGTTCCGGATTCTTCCAGATCTGATATGCCCAATAGAAAAGTGCCAACACAAAAACGGATGCGATGCCCTCGATTAGTTCCATTTCTCGAGCGCGTTGCCGTCTCCTAGCCATAGAATCTATCCATGCAACAATCATACCACGATGAACGGTGAGATAAACCATAACAAACCTCCCCCGCCAGGGGCAGGGGAGGAATTGCGTGACGGGGAGCGATCAACCCTTCTTGCAGGCCTCGAGAGCTGCCGTGTATGCGGCCCATGCGGCCTTGCGGGCGGCGTCGTATGTTTTCCACGCTGTGTCGCGTTCGGAGGTCCATGTTTTCCACGCTGTGTCGCGTGCGTTCTGCCATGTCTCCCACGCGGCCTTGCGCGCGGTTTCCCACTTGTCCCACGCGGCCTTACGGGCTGTTTCCCACTTTTCCCATGCAGCCTTCCGGGCGGCGTCGTCCGTTGCTGCTTTGCGCTCTGCCACGTAGGTGTCCCAGGCGGCCTTACGCTCCGCGACGTATGAGTCCCACGCGCTCTTACGGGTGGTCGTATACGCATCCCATGCGGTCTTTCGGGCTGCAGTCCACTTGTCCCATGCGGCCTTGCGCGCGGCAGTCCATGTGTCCCATGTAGACTTACGCGCAGCGGTCAGCGTCTTGAACGCGGTCGCGCGGCATTCGCGCACCCGCTGGGTGACCGCGGCCGCGTCACTCGTTCCGTTCGTTGTTTCCGTAGCGAGTACGGGCGTTCCAACGAGCGACGTAAGCATCATGCCGACAACGGCGTAGTGCTTGAACTTCATAGTGAATGATTCGTGCCCTTTCAGGCGTAAAGAATAATGTGCCGTCGTGTGACCCCACGAGGTGGGGCTGTACGCGACCGGTCACGCAATAGTACTCGACGCCTAGAAAATCGTTACCCGCCGCTGTGGATATCTGTTACGATGGATGAACGATTGCCAATTGCCGAGCGATTGCCGATTGCCGAAACCTAAAGGCAAAGGAGCGGCTTTTTTTCACAACAAACTATGCGCCTATAGGTTTCGGCAATCGGCAATCGCTCGGCAATTGGCAATCGATACTTAACCTTATGTACATGACGCGACCATTCGCTATTCTCTTGCTCCTCCCCCTCATGGGCCAGGGGTGTACGGACCGGCTCGTTGAACGTTTCGGAGGCACGCCGGTCGCGCCGTCCGGTCCGCCGGCTGCGATCACCGCGACGCCGACCGCTGCGACCGCCGAAGTCGCGCGGCCGGATATCGAAGTGATCGCTACGCGACTGCAGATCCCCTGGGACATCGCCTTCCTCCCGGCCGGCGACATGCTCGTCACCGAACGTCCGGGCCGCCTCATCGGCATATCGCGCAACGGAACCGTGGTGCCCATCGGCGGACTCGATACGGACGTGCGACAGCGCGGCGAAGGCGGACTGCTCGGCATCGCGCTCCATCCGGACTACGCGACGAATTCCTTCGTGTATCTCTATTTCACGGCAGGGACCGACAGCACGCTCACCTGCCGTGTCGTCCGCTACAAACTTTCAGGCAGCGCGCTCACCGACCGAACGGTGATCGTGGACGGCATCCCCGGCGCCGCCAACCACGACGG
>DATMXG010000092.1:0-10307 GCA_035561755.1 Methylomirabilis sp. (SeqCode) | reverse complement strand
GGAAATCGGGCATGGATTTGACTCGCGTGTTTCGTTCCTCACTTCGCTCGGGATGACAACGGTCTCGTCGTTAGATCGTCATTCCGAGTGAAGTGAGGAACGATACCCGTCCGATCTACGTTACGGAGCGCTCGACGTGCTGACCGTCGCCGCTCGCACGTCGTATTCCTGCGCCAACATCGGACCCCGAAACGGCGCGGAATCGAGCGACAGAAGGAGCTGGAATGTTACCTGCTTTATCTTGCCGGTCGTGCCATCCTGTTCGGCAGTAAACGCCGTCGCGTCCACCGTCTTCACGAGCGAGCTCTGCTCGAACGAAACGAGTTGCCTCGCGGCGGACCGGAACGACCCGGCAAGGACATCGAGCGTGAGCGTTCCGTTCGGCGACAAGCTCGCCGTGCGGTACGAAACGTCCGGCAGCGTACGAGTCTCGAGAAAATCAAGCACACGCGAGATCACCATGTGGTTCTTCAGGATATCGTCGAGAAGCGCGAGCCGCGGCTGCAGATCCTGATAGGTGGTCCATTGCATCTGTTTCTTTTTCGTTTCGCCACGCGTCGTTTCCACCTCGCGATCCAAACCGGCGTGCGTTGCCTGAACCGCGCTGAGGCGGGATTGGAGAAGTGCATACCCTCCCATCACGATCGCTGCGAAGAGCAGCGTGAGCACGGAGAGCGTCCACTTGCGACGCCCAACGTCCACCGATAAAAGTGCGAGCTCCTCGGCTGGGATCAGGCTCACGCGAACCGACTTGCGCACACGCTTGATGACGCGCACACGCTTCGGCACCTCAGCCTGCGGCATGATTCGCGCCTTCGATCTGGCCGCCGGACCGGACTGAAGCCTGGAGAGCTGGATTCCAGCCCCTGCGGGCGCAGGCGCGACGGCACCCGGCGCGCCCGGCGCAAGCCGTGCCGACGGCGGAAGAACCGGCGGCGTGGCTTTTGTCACAAGACCCGGCTTCGGAGGTGTGAAAAACTGTGGCGGCGCTTTTGGCGGCGGCACCTCATCCTTCTTGAACAAACGGCTTTTCAGCGAATCAAAGGCGGTCGATACCTGGTACGTGAGCCGCGTGAGCAGCGGTTCCTCTGCAAGAATCACGCCAAGTTCGCTCTCGTCTACCTCGATAATCTCCACGTCCTCCTCGGCGGTGGAGGCGGGCACGTGCATCTTCAACGCACCCTGCTCCGTTGATGGAGCGGGTCTGACCTTCGTTTCTTGCGATTCCCTGCCTCGTAGGTTCTCGGGCAGGAGGGAGATGTCGGGCATGTTGGGGACTGGGAACTGGGGACTAGGGACTGGTCAGAACCAGTTCCCAGTTCCCAGTTCCAGATCACTCAATGTCCCGCATCGCGCATCCAACCGCCACCGCAAATCGCGAGCCTATTTCTTCCAGCACCGGACGCAGATCTTCGGGGTAAACGACGCGCGCCCAAGGGTCGCCAAGATAGGTGTTAACATTCATGAGCTGCGTGAGGAACTCCGGCAGCCGGGGTAGCATGGCCGAACCGCCCGTCACGATGATCTTCTCGATACGTTTCTGCACCCCGCCCTCGCTCTGGCCTTGGTACAGATTGAAGGAGTATTTGATCTCATCCAGAATCGGTTTGAGCAACGTCTGGAGGATCGGCGACAGGTCACCTGTAGGCGCGAAAGCCTGCATGGCTTTGATGTCGCGTTTCATGATTTCCGCCTGTTCGTACGGGATGCCGAGCGTGCCCGCGATCGTGGTGGTGATGCCTACGCCCCCAGATGCGATAGATCGCGAAAGGAACGGAATGCCCTTTTCCACGACCGTGAGATTCGTGCGAAGCGCGCCGATGTCCACCACCATTACCGTGGATCGATCCTTGCCCACGAGCGACCGAATCTGAGCGAAGGCCTCCGTCTCAAGCGCAAGCGGTTCAAGGCCTGCGTTCGTGAGAATCTCAACGTATTTGGTGACAAACGCGGTGGGAGCGCCCGTGAGCAACACGCGTGTGACCTTCTTCTTCTCGTCGCTGCCTCCGGCATCGAGGATCTTCGAGTCGAGCGAAATCTCCTCAAGCGGCATGGGAATGAGTTTTTTTGCCTGCCAATTGATCGCCTCCTTCACCTCCTTCTCATTCCCTCCCGGCACGCTGATGATGGACGAGAACACGGAGGCGATGGGCAGGGCCCCGATCGTCTTTTTCGTGGTCATCTTCGCCTGCGCGATCATCCGCTTCAGCAGGTCGCCGGCGACGGACGTATTTTCCGTATACGAACGCTCGGATTTCACGTCCGGATAATCGGCGTAGGCGTACGTTACCATTCTCGCACGCCCCTTTTCGTTCAGGAGCTCCACGATCTTGACGCCACTCATGCCGAGATCAACGCCGATGTAGCTTTGTCGTGTTGTTTTGGAGAAGAGTCCCATAGTAATTCCGACGAATGGTTACAAATTATGCTCCTCGTCGCGGAGCCTGTCCTGAGCGAAGTCGAAGGGCTCCTCAGAATGACAAGGGCTCATAGAAAAATTGCCATTCCGAGCCCCTCGGCTCCGCTCGGGATAAACTCCGCGAGGAACGCAATTTGTAACCATTCGTAATCCGCAGGGCATATCAGAACGTATCTTTTAATGAAGGCAGGCTCTTCGTAATGTCCTGCGTGCCCGGGGGCGGGTTCACAACGCCGCGGCCGTCGAAAATCACGTCTTCCGCCGCTTCGGTGGGAGACCCGTACCGCCTCTGCAGCTGGATGTCGCGGCTCACAAGCGCTCCGTACACCTTAAGCTGAACGTCGATCGCGCCGGTCGTGCCCGTCTTGATCGTGCGCTCGCCAAAGTAGAGCCCGACAATCTGACTCACGGACGGGTTAATGTTGATTTCGCCCGTGTTCGCCACCGGACTCCCGCCCGAATACTTGGCGAGGACAAGTGCGCCGAATGATGCGAGGTTCCGGAGGTACTGCGAGACGCCAGCAGCCTGGTATGACAGGTTGCCTGCGATCTTCAGGTTACACCCTTTAACCACGAGCAGACCATTCCCGCGGGCTGTAGACCCGCTCGCATTGTTGAACGTTTTTGCGTTCAGTACGAATCCGCCCGCCGGACACCCGGATACGTCGGCGTCGTACAAGTATACCTTTCCGTCCAGCACGGCGGGAATGCCCGCATCCGTGGTAATCGGCACAACCGTGCCATAGCGACCGGCAAGGATCCCGTTCACGTCCAAGCGTCCAAGATTCGACACGTACCCCGATCCGCCGGTGGGAAGGTTGAGCTGCTGCTGACCCGCTTCCACACATCCGGTCTGACTCGTAAAATTCGTAACCGTTCCTCCCGTCGTGATGCAGTACGTCGCATTCGCTTCACCGGGAGGAGGCGCATTCCCCGTAACACCGACTTTGGAATACACATTCCCGAACTGCGATTTGAGCCATGCGGGCGTACAGGCCGGGAAACCGCTGCACAGGGGGTCGGCGCAATCGGTTAGCCCGTTCGCGTTGTCGTCCACGAGGTTGTCGCACACTTCCGGGACGCAACCAATGTAGGCGGAACAGTCTGTATCGTTGCAATCCGTGAGCGTATCCCCGTCATTGTCTGCCGCATCGGCACAAGACGTTTCCGTCTTGTTGCCCGCGCTGCACGCGCATCCGCTCCCGCACGACTGGCCGTTGCAGTCCGCATCCGCGCAATCCACGAGCGCATCGTTGTCATCGTCGTCGCCGTCGTAGCAGCAGTTCGAGTGCGCGATGAGACTGCACTGCGTTTCCACAGCCGGACAATTGAGCGCGGGCTTCTGGAAACATCCTGCGTCTGCGCAATCGACCGATCCGTTCAGGTTGTTGTCGATTCCGTCATGACACCGCACGATTGTGGCTTCGGTAGTTGTCGACATGCGCACGCCGGAAAAATCAATCCAGCCCCATCCCAGCCCGCCCGCCAGCCCGTGCCACGCGTACCCGCTGAATATTCCCGTCCCAAGGTTCACGGTCGGCCCATAATTACTCGTTGCACAACTTCCTGCTCCGCCCGTGTCCAAACAGTTCAGCGAGATCCATCCGTCCGGATCCGTGAGGTTGATGAACTTCGCCCAGCCGCGAAGCCGATTCGAGACGTCGATACGCGCGGTCGACACCACACCTGCAGGCGTCGTTCCCGTACACGACGTTCCGAAACACACCCACCCTTGGTTCGTCGACCAGCCATATCCCGATACGAATTTCGTAACCGGATTCACATTCACACCGTACGATCCTCCACCGGCGCCCGCGTTCGTGTTGTTCATCGACAACCATCCGCCGGTGGAACTCCACGCCCACCCATCAATATTCTCTGTGACTGTCGCAAAGACCGTGTGCGACGGAGTGAGGATAACGGCAATATTGAGGATAACGAGAAAAACGGCCGCGACCGCAAAAAGTCCCACAAGATGCTTGTGAACATGCCGCCTCCGGGGCTTGGACCCCGGTCTCATGGCGGGCAAGGCGCGTCGTGCCCGGCGAGTGCGCTTCATTGAGCCTAGTATACCACAGGGCTGAACGGTGAGCGGATAGCGACACGCAGAACGTCGAACACTGAGACTTTTTCCACAGCTCACCGCTCCCAGCTCACCGTTTCCGACCACCCCACATCGATTTTTTCGTCCCCGACCCCTCGTCCATCGCCTTATTCGCAAGTGAATCCGCATGCGTGTTCTGCTCGCGACGGATATGACGATAACGAACGGGGTGACCAAGACGGACCTCGAGGTTTCGTAATTCCAAAAAACGCATGGCGAGACCCGGATTTTTTACTTTGTACTCGCCCGTGGCCTGACGGACCAGCAGTTCGCTGTCCGCGATGACAGTCACGGCCGTCGCGCCCATCTCGACAGCACGCGTGAGACCGAGGAGGACCGCTTTGTACTCCGCCTGGTTGTTCGTGGTCTCGCCGAGGTATTGCGAATGTTCTTCCAAGACTTCTTTCGTGTCCGCATTCTCGATGACCACGCCGATCCCGGCGGGACCCGGGTTACCCCTCGCGCCGCCGTCCGTGTAGATGTTGAGCTTGAGTTGGTTCATGCTGCGTGAAAGTCGACGACCTTGCACTGAATCTCTTTCCGTCCGTTCCATTCATTCACCCCGACAGTGTACACAACGTCGACAGACCCGCCGACCGGCGCATCCGCAATTCGTTTCCCGTGATTGAACGCAATGAACTTCTGCGCCGTGCCAAGAGACGACTTGGCGACAAAACGCAAATGACGGCCGTCCTGTCCAACCGTTCCGGATGAAACCACGTGCAGACCACGCGAGACGAATGTCGGTTCCGGATTACCACAACCGTATGGCGCAAATCGTCCGATCGTGTCCGTGAGTGGCCACGAGACATCTTCCAACGGCAATTCCACATCAACATCGAGGGTTGGACCAAGGTCAGCGTCTGTGAGACGTTCGCCCGCGTCCTGCTGCAAACGCTCGGCAAAAACCGGAACGTGCCCGTCGTCGGCGAGCGCGAACCCGCACGCCTGTACGTGTCCGCCGGAGCGCGTGAGAAGACCGTCGCCCACGCGTTGGACCGCAGCCGTGATGTCATACGCAGGATATGAACGGCCCGACCCGATCCAATGCGAGCCGTGTTTCCCGATCGCGACCGCGGGCATGCCGTAGCGGTCCGCGATCTTGCCTGCCACGAGACCCACGAGCGCCGGCGACCAGGCCTCGTGCCACAGTACATGCAAACGCGCGTTCTCCGAGGCTTCGAGGAGCATACGCTCGGCCTGAACCATCATTTCCTGCGTGGCCGCCTGCCGCATACGATTCAGCGTCTCAAGACGATGAGACAGATCGAGCGCCTCTTCTTCCGTTTCGGCCAATAGAAGCCGGAGCGCGACCGACGCATGATCCATGCGACCGGCCGCGTTCAACCGCGGCCCGATCGCGAATCCCACGTCTCGTTCCTTGATGTCACCACGCGTGAGACCGGCGCGCTCGAAGAGCGCGGCCAAGCCTGGCCGCCGCGAACGGTTCAACACTTTCAATCCGTAATGCTCGAGCACGCGATTCTCGCCCACGAGCGGCACGATATCCGTAACGGTCGCAATCGCGACGAGGTCGAGCAACCATTTTTCGTACGACTCCGGAATGTCGAGTGCGCGCGACCGGGCTTCCGCGAGAAGCGCCGAAGCCAGCTTCCATGCCACTCCCACAGCGGCAAGACTCTTGAACGGGTACGCCTCACCCGGAATGCCCGGATGAATGAGAACGGCGTCGGGCAAGGTCTCGCCAAACTGATGGTGGTCAACAACGACCACGTCTACTCCTCTGCGCCGCGCTTCCGCAATCTCATTCACACACGCAATCCCGCAATCAACCGTGACGATCACCTTCGCGCCCTCATCCGCCAGCTGCGCGACGGATGCCATCTGCAACCCGTATCCTTCCTTGTCGCGATGCGGGATATAGGAGCTGATGTTGGAACTTGGAACTTGGAACCTCGAACGAGACCCCGCGTTCCCGGTTTCCCGTTCCCAGCTCCCCATCTTCCCCTCAATCTCTCGTAACGTGGTCATCAGCACCGTCGACCCCGTAATGCCATCCGCATCGTAATCACCGAACACGACGATCTTCTCGCCGGTAGACAGCGCCGTGAGCAGCCGTTCTACGGCCGTGCGCATTTGTGTGAACACGAACGGGTCGTGAATCCCCTCCTCGAACGACGGTTCAAAAAAGCGCGCGGCATCTTCCGGCGTCTTGATCCCCCTGTTCCAAAGCAACTGCGGCACTGCCGGGTGCGCGTCCGGCATTGTGAGGACAAAGTCCGGCGGACAGGTTTCACGCACGATCCAGCGCTTGGGCATGAGCGGGATGATGGCAGGCGCGCACGAATAACGGTAGGGGCGGGGTCTCCCGCCCTGTCGTGGGGAATGACGCGACACCATGATGCTGTACGGGCGACGTCCCGAGCGAAGCCGAGGGATGGGTCGCCCAAGGAGGACGAGATGGGGGGCGGCAAAAAATTCATCTTTATTGGAAGGGCGACCCGTTGGGTCGCCCGTACAGCACAGTAGGGGGTCTGATCCGCAACCTGCAGGGCGGGGGAACCCCCGCTCCAATATTACAAATTCACGAACGGCAGCACCATGCCAAGTATCATCGCGATAGCGACGAACACGATGAGAACTTTCCAAACTTTTTTGACAACGCGCTGTTTCATGCGGGGAATGGCATTACTGTCGCCTGAGGACTTTAATGAACGCTTCCGGCGGGATATCGACTCTCCCCTTGCCCATCGAAAGCATTTTTTTCTTCCCTTTCTTCTGTTTCTCAAGCAGTTTCATTTTACGGGTAACGTCGCCTCCGTACAAGTAACCGGTAACATCTTTCCGAAACGCCTGGAGCCGTTCGGACGCGATGATCTTGCCCCCGATCGCCGCCTGGATCTTGATCACGAACTGTTGACGTTCGAGCGTGTTCTTGAGCGTTTCAACGATTTGCCGGCCGCGCGGTTCGGCTTCGGTGCGATGGAGCAGCGCGGACAGGGCTGGGACGGCCTCTTCGGCCACGTGCACATCGAGCCGGACGATGTCGGCAACGCGGTATCCCGTAAAATCGTAGTTGAGCGATGCGTATCCCTGCGTGACGCTCTTCAACCTGTCGTAGAAATCGACGATGACGGATGCGAGCGGCATGTCGAAATGCATGATGGCGCGCGTGGGGTCGAGCCACTCCGTGGTCTGGAAGATGCCGCGACGGTCCGTGGCGATCGACATGACGTTCCCGAAGTATTCGGACGGCGTCACGATATCAACCTTCACCCACGGCTCGCGCGTCTCTTCGATGTACGTGGGGTCGGGAAAGTCGAGCGGGGACGTGATCACGACCGTCTCGCCGCTCGTACGGACAACCTCATACGCCACGGACGGAGTGGTGACGATGACTTCCAGATTGTGCTCGCGGCGGAGACGTTCCTGGACGATCTCCAGGTGGAGCATACCAAGCAATCCACAACGGAAACCGAACCCAAGCGCGGTGGACTGTTCGGGCTCATACGCGAGCGCCGCGTCGTTCAGGCGCAGCTTCTCCATGGAATCCCGCAAATGCGAGTACTCGTTTCCCTCCTTCGGAAACACACCCGCATAAACCATGGGGCGGACGAGTTTGTACCCGGGAAGCATCTCCGTGTCGGCAACCGTCGCCTTGCACGCGATCGTGTCGCCAACGCGCACGTCGGAAATTTCCTTCAGGCCCGTAACAACATAACCGATTTCGCCTGTAGCTAGCGATGGTGTTACCTGCAAATTCGGGTTCAGGAAACCAACTTCCAACGCGTCGCCGTCGGATTTCGTGGCCATGAAACGCAACTTATCGTTTTTTGTGAGTGCGCCGTCGACAACACGAATGTACGCCACCACGCCGCGATAATCGTCGTACTTGGAATCGAAGATGAGAGCGCGCGGCGGAGCCGTGGCGCGACCCTTCGGTGGACCGACGCGCTTTACAACGGCTTCGAGAATCTCCAGAACTCCCTCGCCGGTCTTGCCCGACGACGTAAGGATGTCTTCACGCGCGCATCCGATGAGCTTCATCAATTCCTCGGCACGACGAGGGACGTCTGCATTCGGCAGGTCGATTTTGTTCAGGACCGGGATGATCTCAAGCCCCTGATCGATCGCGAGGTACAAATTCGCGATGGTCTGGGCCTGAACGCCCTGGGTGGCGTCAACGAGGAGCAGCGCGCCCTCGACGGCCGCGAGAGACCGTGAAACTTCATACGTGAAGTCCACGTGCCCGGGCGTATCAATCAGGTTCAACTGATACGCCTGTCCGTCTCGCGACGTGTATGCCATCCGCGCCGGCTGGAGCTTGATCGTGATGCCGCGCTCGCGCTCCAAATCCATGGTGTCGAGCATCTGCGCCTGGAGTTTACGTTTCTCAACAGTACCCGTAATTTCTAAAAGACGATCAGCCAGCGTACTCTTGCCGTGATCGATGTGGGCGATGATGCAGAAATTTCTGATGCGGGATTGGTCCATTCGTGACCCGCATCATGCTGGAAAAAAACCGTTTTGGCAACGGGTACGAATAGGCTGCGCGGTCTGCAAATAACGGTCTGCGCAGTCCGCCTGCTGCAGACCGCGCATCCCATTCATACGCAGGCGTCACCCGCTCTACTCAACCGTCCCGGCCGCTGCTGCCTGCTGCTGCAACGCCTGCATATACGCGGAAGAATCCTGTGCGTTCAGCATCGCTTCGGTGATCGGGATGCCTTGGGATCGATAGAACTCAACGAGAACGGATGGAGGGACATCGCCGTTCGGATACCGATCCGCCATTTCCTGAGCAAAACGGATCCATGTATTCATATCAATATTTCCGATCGACGTTGGGAATGCACTCGCATCGAACGAACGATCTCCCTCGGAGGGCACGCGGAGTTCCTCGATTGGAATCGGCGTATCCGCGTTGATGATGAATGGATCCTCCAATGCGTCGGCCGGCAACGCACGCGGTTGAAACATAGACTCCATGCTTGTGCCGCGCACAGGATCGATGTCGACCTCCTCTCGTTCACCAACAACCGATTCAAGCCCGGGAAAAACCTCCAGATCCAAATCTGATATTCCGCGTGCGCGCTCCTCCTCCGTGGCTTCGCGATCACTCACCTGCCGCACCTTCACGCGATGTTCCGTTACGAGCACACGAACGCGCGGACCGCGAGCATCAACGCCATAGGACGTGCCGCGAACGGTGGCGACCACGGTGGAGGCGCGTACCTCGAACGCCTCCTTGGGCCCGAGCAGCCGTTCCAGTCTCGTCCAGATACGGCCGACGTTCAGCTTGATATTCACCAGAAAGGAGGATGCATCTGCATTGGACTGCGCGCGCCTGATCACGAATGAAGACCCTCCGTCGGCCATGGTTCGACCGTACTCCGGCCACGTGATGGCGACCCTCCCCTTTTCCGCAACGATGATCGCGTCGCCCTCTTTCAACTCCATATGTAATCGGGCTGTGGACGACGACTCACCGCGCACCACCGTAGCTTCACCGTCGATCTCGCTGATGAAGGCGACAGGAGGCTGCACGTCTGTTGATCGTTCCTTCTCTCGTGTGGTGGCCCCGAAAGCCGTTGTCGGACTCGGAGTCGGTTGCGGCCGCGCTTTCCAATAGACGAGTCCGCCGATAACGGCTAAGGCGAAAACGGTGATTAGAACGATGTTTCGGCGATCCATAGATTTGAAATATTAATGCTCATGATGCATTACCGCGTCGTCGTGACGGCTCGCAACAACTGCAGCGGCAGCGGCAGGAGCGGATTCGGCACGATCTGCTGCTGCATGAGCCGCGCGCGATCCGCAGAC
>DATMXG010000091.1:0-4724 GCA_035561755.1 Methylomirabilis sp. (SeqCode) | reverse complement strand
ACCTGGAATGCTTCGGTCATCTTGGCGCCGGACAAAAGCATCTGCCCCTGCACGCCCTCGATAGCTCCTCCGGACGCCCCTTCCGCGCGCATCCGTTCGAGCCGCTCTTTCGCGGCCTTGATCTCGGCCTCGCGGCGTACGGGCGCCGCGGCCGCCGCTTCGCCGGGCATGGCTGCGCCCCCCGCGCCACGCGCGGTGGCCATCTGCTCCGTCGTCTGCGTGACGAACGACGTTTTTCCGCCCTCTACGACTCTGGCCATGAAGGCGCCCGCGCCCGCTCCCATGGCCGCCTGCACGCCACTTGCCGAGAGCGGCTGCCCGCCCGCCTGTGCCGAAGCCTGCAGTTCGGAGAGCCGTTGCTGGAGGAGATTCGCGCGCATGCCTCCACCCTTCATAAGATCGCGATAGTCGAGACTCGACTCATCGAGCGTGCCGTCCGGCTTCATCATGCGCTGCAACACGGCGTCGCTCACGCGCGTGTCTTGGTATGCTCCCGCCCCGACCGTGCGTGAGAGCTCGCCCGAATCCATGGCCATAAGCCTGCCCATCGTGCCGTTGAAGTCTTCGCCCTGGAGCAGATCCGGCCGCTTCTCTTTCTGCTCGCGCACGTACTTCAGCATGTCCTGGTCGCCGCGCGAGGTGGCAATCTGTTCGAGCCTGCCGAGCGCGCCGCCCTGTCGCGCCGCAGCCTGCGTTTGCGTGTATGCGGCCAGGTCCGCACCCGTGAGCCCCTTCGCCTTCCCTTCCGCTTCGATCCGGCCCGTCATAACCCTTGCGCCTTCGGGCGCCAGCTCCTGGCGCGCGAGCATCACCTGCGCTTCGCGGCCCTTGTCGCCTCCAAGACGCCCGGCGCGCTCCAAGAACTGCATGCGCTGCTCCGGCGCCATGCCCGCGGCCGCTTCTTCCATGCGCTTCCCCGCGGCCGCGCGTTCCGCGGCACGGCCGCGACGCATCCCTGCGCCTGCCGCGGCGATTCCCGCGATTCCCGTGGCCGCGCCCACCTGTTGCAGCCTGCCGCCCAGCCGTTCCCGAAGCTCGAGTCGCCGCTCGGCCGCCCTGGCCGCACCACCGGCAACGCGCTTAGCGCCTCGCGCAGCCGCGAGACCCCCCGCCGCAGCGGCGCCGTAGGTGGCGAAGCGCGTGGCCGCCATGCCGGTAGACCGGATTGACTGTGAGGCCTTACCGAGCGTGGCCGAAACTTCCCCGGCAATCGCGACGGCTGCCTCGATGCCCATGAGCAGCATGATGATTGCCACGAAGTACGTGGCCACGTCTTCCATGTTGCCAACGGCGCTCGAGAAGTAGCTCACGGCCGTCGTGCCCTCGGCCCTCTGCGGCTGTGTGAACCCGGAAATGCCGCCGCTCTGCTGCACCGTGGCGAGCGTGAGCCACAGGAAGAACGCCATGATGGGGCCGCCGGAAAGCAGCGCGCCCAAGCGCGCCCAGTACTTGTCGCCCAACAGGCTGATCTTGCTCGAGAGCGGCGTGCCCGCGAGCGCCGTGGCGAAGAACGCGCCCGGGCTGAAGATGAGCGCGATCCAAAGCCCGACCACGCGCGCCACGAGATACACGATCATGATGAGAAGCATCACGAGCGTGGTCCCCAGAAAGAAAATGCCGAGCAATTCGGCGAGGACGAGCTTGAGAAGGACGGAGTCCTTTGGAGCTGCCTCCACGCCACCGGTCACCTTTTCCTGCTCACCCGGCAGAACCGCCTTGAGCTGCATGATCTTGTTCAGCTTGAGCGCGCTCACGAAGTTACCGGCTGCCGCGGCCTTGAAGGCGTTCACGAACGTGAGCATGAGGATCTGCGAGAAGTCGATGAGGATCCCGATGAGCGTCTTCGAGAAGTTCACCATCACTGCCATGAGCAGGAGCTTGGGCAGCACCTTGCGGTAGTCGAACTTCTTCCACTGTATGATCGTGGAGAACGCCGTCACGAGCAGGATCACGATGAAGAACATGTTCACCACGTCCCGCACGAGCGGCCAGCCCGAGGTGACGGGCACGGCGTTTGCGAAATTGTTGTACTGGGCCACATCGATCACCACGTTCACGAGCAGGATCACGAGCTGGCCAAGGAAGAATATAATCCACTGGAGGATAAACCCAACGATCAGGAGCACGTAGTTCACGAGATCCTGCACGAGACTCGCCGCGGCCTGACCGGGGAGCACAATGCCCGCGAGCGTCACAAACCCCACCGAGGCCATCCAGGCGCGCTCAAGCCGACGCCGAACGTCCGCTCCGACCCGCTCAGGGAGTTGGGAGGGCATAGGTTGGTGCCTAGTATAGCATAAAAGTCGCTCGGGACGTGCCATGAGCATAAGGATTCGGACAGAAGCATGGATCATTTCAGGAAGTCGGGTAGTCGGGGGTGGAATGCATGCCCGTATGGAGCCATTGCGACCTCGAAACGCTCCGATGACGCAAAGACTCGACAGCGGCTTATTCTCCACCCCCAACTACCCGACTCCCTGAAATGATCTCCGAAATGATTCCCGACACCCGTACCTTCACTTTCTTGCATAACCACGCTAAGATTCGCCCATCGATGACGGGTCTCATTAAGGTGGACTTTTTGGGCGGCGAGGCGGAACGCCGCACCCGGCGCTCGACCGCGTGGATCGCGGTTGGTTTTAGCGTTGCCGTTGGGCTACTCGCCGCCATCGGCGCCGGAGCCTCGTATCGCGCGGCCGCGCGCGGCACCACCGTGTTCGAAGAAGTCGGGAATCTCCCGGTAATCGCCGAGATCCGCCGCCTGGCCTGGGGGTCTACCGCAGCGGACGACGCAGGGACGCCGGACAACCGCATCACTTTCCTCCTCCTTGGAGTGGGCGGAGAAGGGCACGAGGGCGCGCAGCTCACCGACACGATCCTCCTCGCCTCGGTGGACCTCGCAACGAAAAAAATCGGCATCGTATCGCTCCCCCGCGATTTGGCGTTTCCTCTGGGCGGCGGCCGGTTCATGAAAATCAACGCCGTGAACGCCTACGCCGAGCAGTCGCACCCCGGAGCCGGTGCGCGCGACACGGCAGACGCGCTTTCCGAACTCTTCACCGTGCGCATCGACCACGTGGCGCGCGTGGACTTCAAGGGGTTCGCGTCGTTCATCGACGCCATGGGTGGAGTGGACATCGATGTGGATCGCTCGTTCACGGACAACGAGTACCCCACGGAGAACTACAAGTGGAAAAGCATAAGCTTCGAAAAGGGGCGTCAGCACATGGATGGCGCCACCGCGCTCCAGTTCGTGCGTTCGCGCCACGGATCGAACGGCGAAGGGAGCGACTTTGCCCGGAGCGCGCGCCAGCAGAAGGTGGTGCTCGCCGTGAAGGAAAAGTTGCTGTCGAAGGGAACCTTCGGGAACCCGCAGCGCATCGTGAAGCTTTACGAAGCCGTGGCGAATAATGTGCAGACCGACCTCTCACCCTGGAACCTCGTGAAACTTGCACCTCTGGCGCAGGACTTTTCGAAGGACGACATCACCACCACGGTGCTCACGGACGGACCCGGGGGTGAACTCCTGCCATCGAACGTAGAAGGAGCGTTCATGCTCTTCCCGAAGAAACAGGACTGGTCCGAAATCCGCGAGATCGTACAGGACCCGTTCAAAACCAAGGAGGAACGGATCGCGGGTTTCAAGCCATCCACCGACGTACGCGTGGAAATCAAAAACGGAACGTACCGGAACGGCTTTGCGGGACTCGTAAAAGACCGCTTAACTGCAATCGGCTACCGCGTGGACGCCGTGGGGAACGCCGGGTTCCGCGGTTATGAAAAAACGGTCATCTTCGACTTCACGAACGGCGGGAAGCCCACGGATCTCGCGCGCTTGAAGAAACTGCTCGATGCGAACGTGTCCACGACCGCCCCTTCCTGGCTCTCGAACTCATCCACGGCCACAAACCGCACGGTGGTGGGCGAAGGCTTGCGGGCCGAACACGTGAACGCCACGAACACGGATTTTCTCATCGTCCTGGGTGATTCGAGTCTTGGAATCGTTGAACCTTGAGATGGATTACGAATTACGAATGGATTACAAATATACGTAAACGCCTTTCTAAGCGATTCCATTATTTGTAATCCATTCGTAATTCGTAATATCCGTATGATCCCATTCGTAATTCGTAATCCATCTCGCATAGCGACATGACCGACCAAACGCATCAACCCCGCATCGAACGAAGCGACCTCCCGATGATCGCGCTTGTTGGACGCGCCAACGTGGGCAAGTCCACACTCTGGAACCGGATCGTGGAGGAACGGCGTGCGCTCATCTCCGCCGAACCGCACACTACGCGCGACCGCAACATCGCACAGGCGCTCTGGCGCGGTTGCATGTTTGAGGTAGTGGACACGGGCGGACTCGATACGGAGGAGGATGAAATGGGCCGTGGTATACGCCGGCAAGCCGAACGCGCCGTGAAAGACGCCGACCTCGTAGTGTTTATGGTGGACGGACGGACCGGCGTGGTGGAGGAAGACCGCCGGATCGCAAAACAGGTGCGGAAGCTGAACCCGAACGTTATTCTCGTCGTGAATAAGATCGACAAGCCGCGCGATGAGGAGATCCTCCACGAGCGCGCGCTCTATAGCCTCGGCCTCGGTGCACCCGTCCCCGTGAGCGCTTCTACGGGAAAACGCGTGGGCGACATGCTGGATGCGGTTTACAATCTTCTCGAAGCGCTGGACAGACGGCCGCCCGAAGCAGAACCAAAAGC
>DATMXG010000090.1:0-22002 GCA_035561755.1 Methylomirabilis sp. (SeqCode) | reverse complement strand
TTTCCGGCTTTGCGTCGGATCACCTCGCCGACGTACTTGATTCCCTTGCCCTTGTACGGCTCGGGGGGGCGGATACGCCGGATGCGCGCGGCCGTCTCGCCCACGAGCGCCTTATCAATACCTGAAAGCGTGAGGACCTGTTTTTCAACCTTCCCCTCAATCCCCGCAGGGAGCCCGAATTCCACGGAGTGCGAAAATCCCACTTCCATCTTCACCGTCGCGCCGGTGATCGCCACTTTGTAACCGACGCCCACGAATTCGAGCGCCTTCTCGTAGGGCTTCTGTACGCCTTCCACCGCGTTGGCGAGGAGCTGGCGAGCCAAACCCCAAAGCGCACGCTGTTCCACGACGTCAGGATTCTTCACGCGGACATCGAGCGCGCGCTCGGGATTCAACGTGACCGTGACGTGCGGCGGAATCACAACAGTCAGCGTGCCCTTCGGGCCTTTAACCACAACCACACCGGCCTGGACGTCCGCGTCCACGCCTTGGGGCAATGGGATGGGTTTCAATCCGATACGAGACATAGTGTTAGGTGACTTCGCAGAGAACTTCCCCGCCCAGTTTCCGACGGCGGGCTTCCTTGTTCGTCATGATGCCGGCAGACGTGGAGACGATGGCGATCCCGAGATCGGAAAGGACGCGCGGAAGGTCCGGAGCGCGGCGGTACACCCGTTTCCCAGGCTTCGAAACGCGCGTGATGCTTCGGATGACCGGCTCACTCCCATCGTACTTCAGCCTCATCGTGAGAGTCTTCTTGGGACCGTCGGTGCGTTCGGCAACTCCCGCCACAAATCCTTCGCGTTCGAGGATCTTCGCGATGGTGTACTTCATCCGTGACGATGAAATCTCGACCGTGTCGTGACGGGCGTGTTGCGCATTCCTGATGCGCGTGAGGAGGTCGCTGATGGGATCGGTAATCATAACGGGTGTTACCAGCTCGATTTGGTGACGCCGGGAAGTTCGCCGCGGTTCGCGAGTTCCCGAAAGCAAATGCGGCACATGCCGAAGTCGCGCATGAAGCCATGCTTGCGCCCGCAGCGCCAGCAGCGCCGCACGATGCGGGAGGAGTACTTCGGCTTACGGTTCGATTTGGCGATTTGAGAAGTGGTTGCCATAGGTTATGCGTTACGGAACGGGAAGCCGAGCGCCTTCAGGAGCGCGAGTCCCTTTGCGCGGGTGCCGGCAGTCGTGGTGAGTGTCACCTCCACGCCATGGATGCGTTCCACTTCGTCGGGCCGGATTTCCGGAAACGCGAGATACTCGGCGAATCCGTACGAGAAGTTGCCGGTCCCGTCCACGCACGTTGGAGATATACCACGGAAGTCGCGAACGCGAGGGAACGTTGCAGTCACGAGCCGCTCTAGGAAGTCCCACATGCGCTTTCCGCGAATCGTGACCTTAAGCCCCACCACTTGGCCCTTGCGAATCTTAAAATTCGAGATGGATTGCTTCGCCTTCGTTTGCACGGGCTTCTGGCCGGACACGCGCGAGAGCACCGTCTCCGCAGTTTCGAGGAACTTAGGGTCCTTCTGTTTGGCGGACAACCCCACCGAAAGCGTTACCTTCGTGACGTTGGGAACGGCCATGGTGTTTGGCACGCCGAACTCCTTGGCCAGGGCAGGCGCAATCTGTTTCATGTATTGCTCGCGGAGGTTCATAGTATTCAGGCGTTCTGTACGCGCTTGGCGTGGCGGCGGGTTTTTCCGTCTTCCCCGAGAATCTGCACGTTCGACGCGTGGATTGGCATGAAGAACTCAATCACCTGACCCTTGTCGCCGGACCGGCGCGAGCGCAGGTGTCGTTTCGCGGAGCTCACTCCTTCCACGACCACGCGGTTCAACGCCGGAAAAGCCTGCAAGACCTTTCCCGTCTTCCCCTTGTGGGCTCCGGCGATCACTTTCACCATGTCGCCTGTCTTTACGCGTAGTTTTGTCATAGCATTACAAGACTTCAGGAGCGAGGGAAATAATCTTCGTGAAACCGCCTGCGCGCAGTTCACGCGCCACCGGACCGAAGATACGCGTCCCCTTTGGCTCTTTGTTCTTCTTATCCACAATCACACCCGCGTTGTCGTCGAAACGGACGTACGTACCGTCCGGACGCCGCGTTTCCTTGTGCGTGCGAACGATAACCGCGTGCACGACATCGGATTTCTTCACTGTGGCGTGCGGCACGGCCTCCTTCACCACGCAGGTAACGATGTCGCCCACGCCGGCCGCGCGCTTCTGATAACCGCCGAGGACGCGAATCACCTGGAGCTTACGAGCTCCGCTGTTGTCGGCCACGACGAGCATTGTGCGGTGTTGGACCATAGAGGTTAGGCGTGCGTCGCGATCGTCCGGACGTAGCGCCAGCGCTTATCTTTCGAGAGCGGACGACACTCTTCGAACTCCACCAGTTCGCCCACGCGAGCCTTCGCGTCCGGATCGTGCACCTTGAAGTTTTTCGAGACGGTATACATCTTCCCGTACTTCGGGTGCGCCACGCGGCGGTCAACGCGAACCACAGACGTCTTCTGCATTTTCGTGGAGACGACAGTGCCGCGGAGGCGACGATGGATAGTGGTCATACGGGAGGAATTCATAGGGATAACGTCACGAGGTTTTCTCCTTGAGGACGGTCAACACCTGCGCAAGACCGCGTTTGGCCTTCCGGAGGTCGCGCACATTCGCGCTCTGGCGGGTGCCGACGGTGAACCGGAGGTTGCGGATATTCGCACGCATCTCATCCGCCAGCTCTCGGAGCCGGATGTCGGATTGGTTGCGGAGGTCTTTTACGTCCATAGGATTAGCGGGAAACGATGTTGGTTTTACATGGCAGCTTGTACGATGTGAGCTTCAAAGCCTCGCGCGCCTGCGCGTCGGGGATGCCGTCGATCTCGAAGAGAATCGTACCCGGCTTCACCGGCGCCACGTAGTGCTCCACGGCGCCCTTGCCGGCGCCCATCGGGACTTCGCTCCCCTTCTTCGTAACCGGCTTGTCCGGGAAGATGCGGATCCAAACCTTTCCACCACGACGAAGGTATCGCGTGATCACACGACGGCAGGCCTCGATCTGCCGTGCGCTTACCCATGCCGGCGTCATCGCCTTCAGCCCGTACGAACCAAATGCGAGCGTCACCTTGTCGGTGGCGTGCCGGATGTTGCGCGCGCGGCCCTTGTGCCACTTGCGATGTTTTACCTTCTTCGGAATCAACATACCTTTATGTTACGTCTGCGCCGGCGCTTCCGCCGCTTTTACCGGAACCGCCGGGACGGCCGTCTGGTCGTGGTATCCCCCGCGACGATCCGGGCCACGCGTGTCGCCCCGCCCCTGGCGGGGTCCGCGACTGGGTGTGGTGGGCTGATACATCGAGAGCTTGTCCTGTTCGAACACGTCTCCTCGGTAGATCCACACTTTAACGCCGATAGTGCCGGCCATGGTGCGCGCGAAGTCTTGGGCGTAGTCGATGTCCGCACGAAGGCTCGTAAGCGGAATTTTTCCCCACCCGAGCCACTCACGACGCGCAATTTCCGCGCCGTTCAGCCGCCCGGACACGGCGATCTTCACGCCGAGGGCGCCGGACTTCTTTACGCGCTCGATGGCCATCTTGAGTACACGACGGAACGGCATGCGCCGTTCGAGCTCGGCGATGACCTGCTGCGACACGATGGTCGCATCGAGGTTGGCCTTCGGCACCTCCACCACGTCGAGCCGGAGCGTCACCTTCTTCCCGCGAAAAAACTCCTTGAGCACATTCTTACGGAGGTCCTCAATGCCTGCCGCAGACCTGCCAATCACGAAACCCGGTTTCCCGGAGTGGATCGTAACGGCGACCACACCGCGCGAGCGTTCAATCGTCACGTTGCTCACCTGACCTTCCTTAAGACGCCCCTTGATGAACTCACGGATCGATATGTCCTGCCGTATAAGCTTGCGGTAGGCTTCGTCACGCGCAAACCAACGGCTGGGCCACGTGATCGTGGTTCCAAGACGGAATGCGCGCGGATGAACTTTGTGTCCCATAGTGTTAGTGCTTTTCGGTGGAGCCTGTCTCGTGCGGGACCGTGGTGGCCGTGGCGGGCTTCGTGCGTGACGCCTTGCGCTTCGCGGTCGCCTTCAAGATCTTTGCCTTCTTCTTCCCGACCTGCACAGCCTTCTCATCGGTCAAGACGAGCGTGATGTGCGTGGTGCGCTTCCGGATGGGCGCGGCGCGACCAAAGGCGCGGGGCCGCCAGCGCTTCAGCGTGGGACCGCCGTCCGCCACTACGGATTTCACGCGGAGCGTGGAGGGATCAAGCTTGAAATTGTGCTCCGCATTCGCCATGGCGCTTTGAAGAAGCTTCAATACCGGGCGTGCCGCCTCCTTCTGCAAAAACTGGAGATGCGTCACGGCGAGCGGAACGGCTTTGCCGCGAATCACGTCAACCACGAGCCGCACCTTGCGGGGCGACATACGGAGATGGCGGAGGCGTGCGTGAACGTCCATATGTTTACTTCTTGGCTGCGGGAGCCGCAGCGGGCGCGGCGACTTCCGCCGCCTTTGTCTCGAGTTCTTTCTGCATCTTCCCGCCGTGCCGGACGAACTTTCTCGTAGGCGCAAATTCACCCAGCTTGTGACCAACCATGTTTTCCACAACGGATACCGGTATGTGCAGCCTCCCGTTGTGAACCGCAATCACGAACCCGACCATCGCAGGCGTGATGGCGGAGGCGCGCGACCATGTCTTAATCGGCGTCTTATCTCCCGCCTTCAAACGGGAGACTTTCTGGAGAAGTTTCGGATCCGTAAACGGACCCTTTTTCAGGCTGCGGGACATAGTTAGATGGTGAGTTTCTTGCCGCCGCGACGGGTGAGAATCAGGGAGTTCGACGTCTTGAACTTCTTGCGCGTTTTGACGCCCATGGCGTGCTTGCCCCACTTCGTCTTTGCGTACGGCAACCCGATCGGGTGTTTTCCTTCGCCGCCGCCGTGAGGGTGGTCTACCGGATTCATGACTTTACCGCGGACCGTCGGACGAATTCCGCGATGGCGCATACGACCGGCCTTGCCCCAACGAACGAGTCGCCAATCGGGGTTCGATACAGTGCCGATCGTTGCCATGCAGATCTTGGGCACGTTACGGATTTCGCCGGATGGGAGTTTCAGCGTAGCGTACGAGCCTTCCATGGCCATAAGCTGAATGGCGTTGCCGGCGCCGCGGCCGAGCTGTCCGCCCTTCCCGGGCTGGAGCTCCACCGCGTGGACGGTGACGCCGACGGGCAATTTTTCGAGCGGCATGCGGTTCCCCGTTTTGATATCAACCTGCGCGCGGCTCGACACGACAAAGTCGCCGACCTTCAGCCCGTCCGGCGTGAGCATGTAGCGCTTCTCGCCGTCTTTGTACACGAGGAGCGAGATGCGCGCGCCCCGGTTCGGATCGTACTCGATGGTAGCCACACGGGCCGGGACGTCGAACTTCCCGCGCACGAAATCGACGTCGCGGATGAACCGCTTGTTCCCCGCGCCGCGGTGGCGCACGGTGATCTTGCCGCCGGAACGGCCGGCCATCTCCTTCTTGGAAAGGATGAGGGTCTTCTCAGGCTTGTGCGACGTGATATCGGAAAAATCCTGCACCGAGGAGATGCGTCGACCCTTTGTGACCGGACGGTAGATCTTAATCGGCATACGGTTAGACGCCTTCCACGAGGTTAATCGACTGGCCTTTTTTGACTTCGACCAGCGCTTTCTTCCAGCTGTTACGTTTGCCGGTGATGCGTCCGCGGCGGACAACCTTTCCGATCCCGCGTTCGGTGCGAACCTTGATGACGCTCACCTTATACAAGGCTTCGATAGCCTTGCGGACTTCCACCTTATTCGCATCCAGCGGTACGTCAAACACGTACACGCCCCGATCGGCCAGATACGCCGCCTTTTCGCTCACATGCGGCTTCAGGATGATGTTCGCGCGCACCGACGGAAGAATCGTGACGGGCGTGTTGGACGCGCCCTTCTTCTCCTTCGGTTCCGCCTGATCAGCCTTCGCTGTCTCATCCGAAGCTGGAGCCGCTTTCGGGGCTTTTGGTGCGTGCGATTTCTTCGTGAACCGGTCGAGGAATGACATAAGGTTAGGAGACACCCGGATGGATTTTCTCAAATGCGGAAACGGCGGACTTCTCGAACACGAGCGTTCCGGCTTTCATCACGTCTACGAGATTCACGCTGTTCGCAGTGACAACGTGCACCGTCTGGATATTGCGCGCCATGCGGACGAGCACAGGATTCGACTGCGCGATCACGTAGAGCGCCGAACGCTTTACGGGCAGGCGCTTCATAAGACCGACCATCTCCTTCGTCTTCGGTTCCTTCGGCGTGAACGACTCGAGGACGACGAGGTTGCCATTCGCCACTTTATCCGAAAGCGCCATGAACAGGGCTTTCTGCTTTGTTTTCTTGTTGATTTTCTTGGCGAAGTTCCGCTCAGACCTGGGCCCGAACGTGATGCCGCCACCCACCCAGATCGGGGAACGGGACGACCCCGCGCGCGCGCGGCCGGTCCCTTTCTGCTTCCACGGTTTCTTGCCGCCACCGCGCACCTCACCGCGCGTCTTGGTGTTGGCGATGGCGCGGCGCGCGTTCGCCTGCTGCGCCACGACCGCTTCATGCACCACGGCCGGATTCACTTTCACGCCGAACCGCCCGACCGAGAGCTCGAGCTCGCCCGTCTGTTTGCCGTCTTGGTTGTACATGGAAACCTTCGGCATAGAATTATGAGGAGACGATTTCAATCACGCTGTTCCGCGCGCCCGGCACCGCACCCTTCACGGCCAAAATGCCGCCGTCGCGCACTTCCACGATTTCGAGATTCTTCACCGTCACCTGCTCGTTCCCCATGCGACCCGCCATCCGACGGCCTTTCAACACGTGCTGCACACCACCGGCGCCGATGGAGCCGGGCATGCGGAGCTGGTCCTTATGGCCATGCGAAGCCGGGTGGCCGCGAAAATGATGTCGCTTCACCACGCCCTGGAACCCCTTGCCTTTCGAAATTCCCGTCACCTGCACCATGTCCCCTGGCGCGAAGACAGATGCATCCACCGTATCGCCGCGCTTAAACGACGGCGCTTCGGACAAACGGAACTCGCGCATGATGGAGACTGGTGCGAGGTCCTTCAGGTGGCCCTCCTGCGGCTTCGCCGGATTCTTCTTCGGCAGGAACCCCACCTGGACCGCGGCATAGCCGTCCGAGTCGTCCGTCTTCACCTGGGTGACTACGCACGGACCCGCCTGAACGAGCGTTACGGGAACTACCGTCCCATCGGGACGGAAGACCTGTGACATCTCGAGCTTTTTCGCGAGAATGAATTTCATACGGTGTGCTGCAGTTTGTCCCGCCATCGGCGGGACGCTGACAGGCTTGCCCCGTCGGTTGACGAGTCTGACGTAAAAGCCAGAGGTTCGTCGACGACGGGGGGTCGCAGACAAACCTCTGGCCTCGTAGCGATACAGGAGGCTTGTCGTCCGGAGCCTTGGCGAAGGGGGACGACTCAATTGTCGGAAGAACCGCGTTACTCGATCGCTACAGGGAGGTTATGCCGTAGGGCCGCATCGCTTGCGGCGGTTTTTCCGGCTGTCCCGGTATCCACCGGGACGCACTCGTCGGAAAGCAACTTTCTCCTTGGGAACGGGCTTGGCGGGGTGCGGGCTACACTCGTACGCTTGTACGTTCGTAGGTTCGTAGTAGACGGATCCGACTACGAACGCACGAACCTACAAACCTACATTTTAATCTCAACGTCGACGCCTGCCGGAAGGTTCAAGCTCGTGAGTGCGTCGATCGTCTTTGCGTTCGGATCCATGATGTCCACGATCCGCTTGTGGATCCGCATCTCAAACTGCTCGCGGGCATTCTTGTGGACGAACGTGGAACGGTTCACGGTCCACTTCTTTTTCTCCGTAGGCAATGGCACCGGGCCGATCACATGAGCGCCCGTCCGCTCCGCCGTATCGATGATCGTGCGAGTGGACTGGTCGATGATCTTGTGATCGTACGCGCGAATCTTAATCCGCACGCGGTGGGCGGAATCTTTGACCGCCGCTTTCGTTGCCGTTGCCATGAATGGATGTGTGGGGACAAGGCGCGAAGCCTTGCTCGGAACCGATAGAGGCGGTCCGCTTCTCGTCCCATATCTGGGAGGAGGAGCGGACCGCCTCCGGTCCGTTTACTTGACGATTTTCGTTACGACGCCTGCGCCGACCGTCTTGCCACCCTCGCGGATGGCGAAACGCATTTTCTCTTCCATGGCCACCGGCGTGATGAGCACCACCTTAACATTCACCGTGTCGCCCGGCATCACCATTTCCGTGCCTTCCGGCAGGGTGACTTCGCCCGTTACATCCGTGGTTCGAATGTAAAACTGCGGCTTGTACCCCTTGAAGAAGGGCTTATGGCGACCGCCTTCCTCTTTCGTGAGGGCGTAGACCTCCGCTTCGAACTCGGTGTGCGGCGTGATGGAACCCGGCTTCGCGAGCACCATCCCGCGCTCCACTTCGTCTTTCTTCGTGCCGCGCAAAAGAATCCCGGCGTTGTCGCCGGCGCGACCCTCATCCAGCTGCTTGTTGAACATCTCGATGCCCGTCACGACCGTCTTCCGCGTGTCGCCGAGGCCTACAATTTCCACTTCCTCGTTCAGCTTGATCATGCCGCGTTCGATGCGACCGGTCACCACGGTGCCGCGGCCTTCGATGGAGAAGACGTCTTCAACCGGCATGAGGAGCGGCTTGTCCGTGTCGCGCACAGGCTCTGGGATCTGCTCATCGAGTGCCTTCACGAGGTCCAAGACAGGCTTTGCAGCCGCTTCGTCCTTCGGGTTCTGGAGCGCCTTCAAGGCGGAACCGCGGACGATTACGGCCTTGTCGCCGTCAAACTTGTATTTCTTCAAGAGATCGCGCACTTCCTGCTCCACGAGATCCACGAGCTCTGCGTCGTCCACCATGTCCACTTTGTTCAAAAAGACGACGATATTCGTGACGCCCACCTGGCTCGCGAGCAAAATGTGTTCGCGTGTTTGCGGCATCGGACCGTCTGTGGCCGAAACGACGAGGATCGCGCCGTCCATCTGTGCCGCGCCCGTGATCATGTTCTTGATGTAGTCCGCGTGGCCGGGGCAGTCCACGTGCGCGTAGTGGCGCTTGTCGGATTCGTACTCCACATGCGCCGTGGCGATCGTGATGCCGCGGCTCTTGGACTCCGGCGCCTTGTCGAGATCTTCGACACCCTTGGACTGAGCCTTCTGTCCATGCGCGCTCAAGACGGCCAGGATGGCGGCCGTGAGCGTGGTCTTTCCGTGGTCCACGTGACCGATGGTGCCCACGTTCACGTGGGGCTTTGTGCGTTCAAACTTGTCTGCCATAGTGGCGTCTTCTCTCTGCCTCCGGGTGGACCGGGGGACGGAAATGCGCCCGAGCCTACTGCCCCGTAGGGACAGAAAAGCGGCTCGCAGAGCGCTTAAGAATTAACTCTCATTTTTCGAGCACGAGGAGTATAACAGAGCCTAAAAATGGGCGCAAGGGTCGAGGTTGAAGAAAATGCCTAATGCCTAATGCCTAATGCCTAATCCCAAAATCGAGCTTTGTGTAGCTAAAAAATGGTATTTAGTCAAATGGACTTTTCGTCGTCAATCGGCTCGAGATAGAACCGGTCTTCGAGAAAACCCTGGCTGTTCTCGCGGACACCCATATCACGCTCCAGGCGGTCGGTAGCTTCGCGTGCCTGGTCGCTCATGCGTTCAATCGTGAGATCGGCAAGTGCCTCGGCGATTTCGTCCTCCCCTTTCCTTTTCTTCGTAACGCGAGGCTCTTCGGCGTGGCCTGTCCCGAGTGCAATCGAAGGACTTAGGGTGTTCTTACGCGGGGGCGGCGTAGCGTGCCCAACCATGGCAGCAAAATCATCGAACGGCATGACAACTTGTGCCGCCTCACCGGAGTCGTCCGTGATGACGACGGGAATACCAAGCCGCTTCGCGGTCTCGAGGACGTGCTTCAACGACATATGAGTAGCGGCAATATCATCACGAGGTGGGATGAAACGCAAGCGGGGGGTTAGGCATGGTGCTTGGACGGAGTACTTGGTGATTCGTGCCATCGTGCCCAGTACTTGGTGCTTAGTCCTTAGTGCTGGTGCTTCGTGCACGGATACGAAGTATAGAGCACCAAGCACCAGCACGGACGCACGAAGGACCAGACACTATGACAAGAGGCACCAGGCACTCCGTACTTAGAAATGAACCCCCAAGCTCCGAGCACCCCAAATATACGAAGAGCCCGCCCACTGGAGACATGGGCGGGACTCTGGAGACGACGGGTGGAACGAATTAGACCTCGCACGCGTTCTCGCGCACGGCGCGGATCCGCTCGCGTCCGCCGCGCGCGAGGAGGATCTCGCGACAGCGCTCATAGGCGGCAACCGCCTCGGCCTTCTTCTCTGCAGGCTGCAGGTTGACGAAGAGCTCGGTGTCGTCATGCGCGAGCTTCACGAGCTCGTGCATGAGCATGAGCTGATCGTTGTCCGGCGTGCCTGTGAGCCGGATGCGACTGAGCAGATCCGTGAGAACCTCCTCATTGCGAATCAGCGGACGAGCGTGCATGTGGGCCTTGTGCGTTTGGACCATGAAAAATGTACTCCTTTCCGAGACAGCGTGTGAGCGGAATTTACTGTAAAAATCAATAAAAGTCAAGGGACGTGTCACCTCTTGTACGGACGATACCATTCGAGCCCCGTGGTTTGTCGTACGGGCGACGTCCCGCCGTCGGCGGGATCGCCCGTACAGGAGAATGTTAGGCCGGTTTTCTCAAAACGAACTCCATGTCTTCGACCACGATCTTCCGTTCGCTCCCCGGCGGGGTCGTCTCAATGCGCACCGGCATTTCCATGAACTGGATGTTCATCTTCGTAAGCTCAAACTGCAACAGATTCAGGTCCACGCGGAATGTTCCCGGGACCGGGACGTAGCCTGGAGGCGGGTCGTAGTCCTCCACGCCGAACAGGTGAATCGCGAGTCCGCCCGGCACAAGCGCATCGTAGGACTCTTTGAGCGCCGCGATCTGCTTGGCAGGTTCGATAAAGCGCATGAGAATATCCGAGTATGTGACGTCAAACGGTCCGCCCGGCAATGGCAGCGTGGCGTCGTGTTGGACCACGCCCTTTTCCCCTGCCAGATGCTCGACCGTGATGTCGAACGTGGTGAGTGCGACGGGCTTCTGAAGGAGCGACGAGAACATGCGCTCATGGAGACTCACATAGCGCTTGTCCGCACACCCGAGAACCGCGACGCGAACGGTCGGACTCAAGAACTGCGGCGTGCCGAGCGTCATGAAGAGCTGGCGCAACTGCAATTCTTTGACATGTACGCGATGGGTGATGTCGGCGTCTGTCTTCTTTGCGTAGTCTTCGTGATAGGCGGAGGGCATACGAATGAAGTATACCACGCAGCGTTGACAATCCTGCGGCCAGTTCGTAGAGTCGGAACGGAGGTGCACATTGAACCAACCGCTGTGGACTGGCGAAATCTTTCTCCGATACGAATACGAAACGCGCGAGAAAGAGTGGATCATGTTCCATGCACTCGCGCCTGCGCCCGCGGGAGAAACCGTCTTCAGCGTCTGGATTCCGATGAACGTGATCCGGTGCGTGATAGAAGCCCCGCCCAAGGCGGGCGAAGACCTGACGCTCACGGTCCGGACCATTCAGTATGACGGCCCCGAGACGGAACACGTCATTCCTGCCCAACTCACGGAGAAGTTCGTGAGGACCATGTGCGAAGCCCTCGTGATCGCTAAGCGATACCAGCCGCTCGAAGTGCACGGGTACCTCTGCTTGAGGCGAAAAATCCTGGGCGCGCCCCTCGAGCTCGCCTACACCCAGCGCACGGTTCCGGAACCGCAGGCGCCATGCATCTTCCCCAACCGGTTCGGCTGAAACGACGACGACTTCGTCGCCCGCAGGTGATAAACAACGACCCCGCTCGCGCTCGCGTTCGGGGTCGGTTTTTCTCAACCTCTGTAATTATTTCTTCGTCCGCCCTTCGATCACGGCCGTGGCCACGTTGGTGGGCACTTCGGCGTAGTGGTCGAATTCCATGGTGGACGTGGCGCGACCCTGGGTCATGGAACGGAGGGACGTGACGTAACCGAACATCTCGGCGAGCGGGACGAAGGCGTCGATGATCTTCATGCCCATGCGTTCGTTCATCTCGTTCACCTGGCCACGCTTGGAGTTCAGGTCGCCGATCACGTCGCCCATGAACTGTTCGGGGACGATCACTTCGATCTTCATGACAGGTTCGAGGAGGGCCAGCTTCGCACGCCTACATGCTTCTTGGAACGCCATGGATGCCGCGATCTTGAACGCCGCTTCACTCGAGTCCACTTCGTGGTAGGACCCGTCGAAGAGCGTCACATCGATGTCGACGAGCGGGTAACCAGCCATCACACCGCGGGTCATCGCTTCCTGCACACCCATGTTGATTGGTTTGATGTACTCGCGTGGGATCACGCCCCCCTTGATCTCATCATGGAATTCGTAGCCCTTCCCCTTCTCCGACGGTTTCACGCGCAGGTAGCAATGCCCGTACTGACCGCGACCGCCGGATTGACGGATGAATTTGCCTTCAGCCTCAGCTTCGCCCTTGATCGTTTCGCGGTAGCTCACTTGCGGCTTGCCGATGTTCGCTTCCACGGCGAACTCGCGCTTCATGCGGTCCACGATGATGTCGAGGTGAAGTTCACCCATGCCGGAGATGATCGTCTGGAGCGTTTCTTCGTCCGTCTTCACGCGGAACGACGGGTCTTCTTCAGCGAGTTTCTGGAGGGCGATCGCCATCTTGTCCTGGTCGGCCTTCGTTTTCGGTTCAATGGCAATGGAGATGACAGGTTCCGGAATCACGATGGATTCGAGCACGATCGGAGAGTCCTCCGCACAGAGCGTGTGGCCCGTAAACGTGGACTTCAAGCCCACAGCGGCGGCAATCTCACCGGCGTACACGTCGGACACTTCTTCGCGGGCGTTCGCGTGCATGCGCACGATGCGGCTAATGCGTTCGCGCTCCCCCGTGGTCGTATTCAACACATAGGAACCGGATGCGAGGTGACCGGCATACACACGGAAGAACACGAGCTTGCCCACGAACGGGTCGCTCATGACCTTGAAGGCGAGCGCGGAGAACGGCTCGCTATCGGACGCCTTCCGTTCAATGACGGTTTCGAGATCGTCGACGGGATGACCTTTGACCGGAGGGATGTCGAGCGGTGACGGGAGATAATCCACGACCGCGTCGAGTAAGAACTGCACGCCCTTGTTCTTCAACGCGGAGCCGCAAAGGATCGGGACCACTTCGCTTCGGATCGTTGCCCAGCGGAGCGCCTTCTTGATCTCATCGGTCTCGAGCTCCGTGCCGGCCAGATATTTATTCATAAGCGCTTCGTCCGTTTCGGCGATCGCTTCGATCAGTTCCAACCGGTACTTTGTCGCCTTCTCCAACATGTCAGCCGGAACATCGGATTCTTCGAAGACCTTCCCGTCCGCATCCTTGTACATCTCCGCTTTCATGCGGACGAGGTCGATGATGCCGACGAAGTTGGATTCGGTGCCGATCGGGAGCTGGATCGGAAACGCACGCTTCGAAAGACGCGTGCGGATCGACTCGACGTCTTTGTAGAAATCGGCGCCGGTCCGGTCCAGCTTGTTCACGAAACACATGCGCGGCACGCCGTACTTATCCGCCTGACGCCACACGGTCTCGCTCTGCGGTTCGACTCCTGCCACGCCATCGAACACGGTGACGGCGCCGTCCAGTACGCGCAGACTGCGTTGCACTTCGATCGTGAAATCGATGTGTCCCGGCGTGTCGATCAGGTTCATGCGGTGACCCTTCCAAAAACAGGTGGTTGCGGCGGCTGTGATCGTGATGCCACGCTCCTGCTCCTGCGCCATCCAGTCCATGGTAGCTTCCCCCTCGTGCACCTCGCCGATCTTGTGCTTGCGGCCGGTATAAAACAGCACGCGCTCGGAGACGGTCGTCTTCCCGGCGTCGATGTGAGCGATGATCCCGAAGTTTCTTGTGAGTTCGAGTGGGTATTCTCTGGGCATATAATGCAACAACGACAATGGTTACAAATTACGAATGGATCATACAAAGATGCAAATTACGAATCGGACCTCCTTCGGTAGTCGTATCTTCGTATGATCCATTCGTAATTTGTATCCCGTATTCGTAATTCGTCACCTATCTATCGTGCGAAGTGAGCAAACGCGCGGTTGGCCTCGGCCATGCGCTGGACGTCGGCTTTCTTTTTCACGGCCTCGCCGGTGTTGTCGGACGCGGCGATGAGTTCGGAGGCGAGCTTCTCCTTCATGGGCTGGCCTTTCTTCCCGCGCGCAGCGACCAAGAGCCAGCGGTACGCAAGCTGGATGCGGCGCTCGGCGCGCACCTGGATCGGAATCTGGTAGTTTGCACCGCCCACACGGCGGGATTTCACCTCAAGTGTGGGGCTGATGTTCCTGAGCGCAGTCTCGAACACTTCGAGCGGATCTTTCTTCGTCTTCTCCTTGATGATATCGAACGCGCCGTACACGACTTTTTGGGCCGTGGACTTCTTGCCGTCGTACATCACGTAATTGATGAGCTTCGCCACATTGAGTGACGAGTACATGGGGTCGGCGTCGATTTTCCGTTTTGGCGCTTGCTTGCCTCGCATACGTTATATTTCTCGCTTCACTCAAAGTAACAAATATTAAATTAACTCTTCGGACGCTTATTGCCGTACAACGACCGGCTGCGGCGACGGTTCGAAACGCCCTGCGTGTCGAACACTCCGCGCACGATATGGTAACGCACGCCCGGGAGATCCTTCACTTTGCCTCCGCGAATGAGCACGATCGAGTGTTCCTGGAGGTTATGCCCTTCACCCGGAATATACGCCGTGACTTCCTCGCCGTTTGAAAGACGCACGCGCGCGACTTTCCGGAGCGCGGAGTTCGGCTTCTTCGGCGTCATGGTTTTCACTTTTACACACACGCCGCGCTTGAAGCCCGACCCCTTGTTGATCGCGGTGCGACGGCGGTGGAGCGTATCCATCGTGTACTGCAACGCCGGGCTCTTCGACTTCACGTGAGGAGCCTTGCGACCGCGGCGGATGAGTTGGTTGATTGTCGGCATGTGGGGCGTGAATTGGGAGAGGTGTGATACTCCGTAGGTCAGGTCTTGAGTGACCACGAGGCTGTATGTTTCGGCAATCGGCAATCGCGTCCGATTCGAAACGATTGCCGATTGCCGAACGTAGAACTGTGCGATTTCGCTTTGTTACGAGCTCGGAAATGGCAATAAGCTGGATACGATGTACCGCGAATCCCTTGTAAATGCGGCGGAACTATAGCAGCGAGCGCGTGAGAGCGTCAAGGGATCACGACCTGCTGCACGGGCGACCCGTTGGGTCGCCCATCCAATATGCCATTACGCCTGCAGGAAGCGACGGCGCAGCGCCTTTTTGGGTGGGCCGACCCGCTGTGTTGCCCGTACGACAATCAGTGGCGTGATTTCCACGGAATCCACGCGAATTCCACAACAAGGCGGTGTGCGGCTGCCAGGCAACACACGGCGATGGCCGCAACCGTGAGCGTGTTCGCGCTTTGCGTGATGAAGAAGAGTCCGGAAAGCGTGAGCGCGGCCGCGCCCACGGAACGGAAGACGGTGGCGAGCCATGGCCAGACGGGCCATGACCGATCGCGCGTGAGGTGCGACGCGGCGAGATGCACGAGGACCGCAGCGAACACCGGCCAGCCGAGGACCCACGAGGACACGAGGACGTACAGCAACGCGACCGAGATAACGTCTTCCGCAACGTCCGGACTCACATCGCCGCGCGCCACGGGCTGGTCTGCATTCGCACGTTCGTCTTCGCGGAGGCGCGAGAGGCTCCGCTCGAGCGCGGACGCGAGACGAAGCGCCGCCAGGAGGAGCAGGAAGAGAGCGAACGCGGACCAGTCCATGCCCGTCAGACGGAACGATTTGGTGAACAGGGCGTAGAGGACGCCTCCGCCCACCGCGTAGAGCGCGAGATCGAGCATGCTCCATGAGCGGTACACGTGGCGACACACGCGTTTCCATGCGGGGACGGTCCAGATGAACGCGACCGCGAGGACGAGACCGAGGCCCACGACGAGCAACCCTGCGGTGGTGAGTCGGAGTGCGATCGCCGCCTGCACGTCCACGGCCGAAGGGAACCGGTCGTAAATGTTCGACCACCAATACCCGTTCGTCACGGCGAGCAGGATGGAACGCGAGACCCCTGGCTCCCCCGCCGCCCAGCCAGACCCATGCGTGATGCGTTGCCAAAGCCCGAGCGCGGATGCGAAGTAGACGAGCTTCACAAGCACACCGCTCATCACGAACGCCGATACGAGCGTCTTCCACGCGTTCTTCGTGAGAGCCCATGCCACGAGCCCCGCACACACGGCGCCCGCGAACATGCCGAGGCGCATCCCGGCCATGATGCCCGTATCGAGCGGCAGAAGGCCGCCGGTCACGAGGGCGAGCAGGTACCCATTGCCGTCGATGATCGGCGCGAGCGCGTTCCCTCCTTTCCCGTCTAGGATTGGAGAGGCGACTCCGAAGCCGAGCGACCGGATGAGATCGAAAAGCGGAAAGATCCACGCAAGCGGCAAGAGCTTGGAGACGAAGGAGAGCCCGCCAGAAAGCGGAACCTGCGCCAGGAACGACCAGAGGAATGCGACGATAAGCATCGCGAGCAGCGTGGCCACGGGAACCGTGACGATCGCGGTGGTGAGGTCGGGAATCCCGCGGCCCGCAGGCCATGCGATTGCCGCGAGGAACTCAAACACGGCGACGGATCCGAGCACCGTGGCGAGCCACGGGCGGAACCCGGGCCACGATCGCGCAGACAAGAACGAAGGCGTGATCATAGGTCGATTCCCAAGAGACGGAAGAATCCCCGTCCGATTGTCTGGAAAAGCGCGGCGAAGAGTCCGATCCCTGAAATGGAGTCTAGGAGAATGAACATGATAAGGATAAACGGGCCCTGCGTTTCGAGCGTATAGCGGAACCGCGCGTACTGCGGCGCGGAGAACACGGCGAGGAGGACCTTAGAGCCGTCGAGTGGCGGGATGGGAATGCAGTTAAAGATGGCCAGGTTCACGTTGATGATGGACGCGTAAAACAGGAACTGCACGAGCAGATTCTGCTCGCCGAGTGCGGGGTAGACCGTCTTTAACACGACTGCAAAGACCGCAGCCATGACCACATTGGAGACCGGTCCGGCCAGGCCGATGAGGACGGACCCCGATTGGGGATTTTTCAGGTACGCCGGGTTGTATGGCACCGGACGCGCATACCCGAAACCCGCCACGAGGAGCATGAGGAAACCGACAGGATCCAGGTGCGCCACGGGGTTCAGCGTGAGACGGCCCATGCGCTCGGCCGTGCGGTCACCGAGCGACGCCGCTGCCATGGCGTGCGAAAATTCGTGAACGGACAAAGCGACCACGATCCCGAAGATGATCGCGACGAAGAGGAGGGGTTGGGAAAAGAGGAGGGAGAGGAGCATGCGGAAATATGTAATGAGACAAGTCTGATGAATACTTACGAATCAATGACCAAACGCCAATGACCAATTACCCAATTTTCGAGTCGGTGATGTACGAGCTTGCTATTTGATGGTCATTGGGGTTTGGTGATTAGTCATTTCCGTAGCGGACCCTTGCAATATTGAGGGCTTTAGAGTACCATCACGCTGCTTCCGAGACCACCAACACGACCCATTATGTCCAAATTCTGCGAACGCTGCGAACGCGGCCCGGTAGCATCCGTTTCGCGCAGCCACTCCAACATTGCCACCAAGCGCCGCCATGAGATCAACCTCCAGGTGAAAACCGTGGAAGGTAAGCGCATGCGCATCTGCACGGGTTGCATCAAGACGCTGAAGAAGAAGGCGACAAAGAAATAATCGATGCAACCAAACAAAAAGCCCCGGAATGTGCCGGGGCTTTTTCATAAGCGTCATCCCGAGCGAAGCGGAGCGGAGCCGAGGGACAGTTTTCAAGCATGATGAAAGTTGGAAAACTGTCCCTCGGCTCCGCTCCGCTTCGCTCGGGATGACGCTTGTTTAGCGTCTCACGCTCTTCGCGACCGCCTCATGCAGTCCCATCTCAAACATCGACGGGATGACGCGTTCCGTCGTCGGTTTTTTGACGAAGCCTGCGATCGCGCGCGCGGCGCGGACTTTGATGGCGTCCGTCACTTTGTTTACGCGACGGTCGAGCATGCCGCGGAAGAGACCGGGATAACACAGCGCGTTGTTCACCTGATTGGGGAAGTCGCTGCGACCCGTCGCGACGACCGCGGCACCGGCAGACCGGGCGATGTCGGGCATGATTTCAGGAATCGGATTGGCGAGACCGAAGACGATGGCCCGTTTCGCCATCGAACGAACCATGTCACCAGTGACGAGACCGGGACCGGACGTGCCCACGAGGACATCTGCGCCTTTCATCGCGTCGGCGAGGGTCCCCTTCCGATGCTTCGGGTTCGTGTACGTAGAAAGCTCCACCTTTTCCGCGTTCAGGCCCTTCCGACCGGACCAGATCGCGCCGTTCCGGTCGCAGCACGTCACGTCTTTCACGCCGGAGGCGTGCAAGAGATGCGCAATCGCTGTTCCGGCCGCGCCAGCGCCCGAGATGACGATGCGGATGGACGTTATATTCTTGCCGATGACCTTCAACGCGTTCAATAAACCGGCAAGGACGACGATCGCCGTGCCATGCTGATCGTCGTGCATCACGGGGATGTCCAATTCACGACTCAAACGTTCCTCGATATCGAAACAACGCGGCGCGGAGATGTCTTCCAGCTGGATGGCACCGAAGGTGGGCGCGATCGCGAGGACGGTTCGGACGATTTCGTCCGAGTCTTGCGTGGAGAGGACGATGGGAACGGCGTTGATGTTCGCGAAGCGCTTAAAAATCACGCACTTCCCCTCCATGACCGGCAACGCCGCGAGCGGACCGACGTTGCCGAGACCAAGGACCGCCGAGCCGTCCGAAACAACAGCGACGGAGTCCCTTTTCCACGTCATCACGTCTGCGAGCCGCGGATTGGTCGCAATCGCGGACGAAACCGCTCCCACGCCCGGCGTGTAGATGAGCGACAGGTCGTGGCGAGTACGGACGGGCGTCGTCCCGACGACCGCGATCTTCCCACAAAGCTTGCGATGAAGAGCGAGGGACTGAGATGCAATCGTGTTCTTTTTCATGAATGTAGCAATGAATGACGAAATTCGAATGACGTTCCTCGCTTCGCTCGGAATGACAATCTTTCTATGAGCCCTTGTCATTCCGAGCGAAGCGAGGAACGTCATTCGTCATTTCTTCTTCCCCACCCTTTTCACCTCCCATCCGCTACTCAACGCTCTCTGGCGTTCGGACCCGTATGGCCGCTCATGCGTGGTCCGGATAATCTTCATCGCTTCTTCCGCCGAATCCACGATCTTCAACAGCCCGATATCGTCTTTGTTGATGTACCGATGTTCGCGGTAAAGCTTTTCCGTGACCCAATCCACAAACGGCTGCCAGAAATCTTTTCCGACAAGAATCGCAGGAACGTTTTTTGGAATCTTCCCCGTCTGGATCAACGTGACCATCTCCGTCATTTCATCCAGCGTCCCGAAGCCGCCCGGAAAAAAGACGTACGCCTGCGCGCTCGCGGAGAGCATCACCTTGCGTGTGAAGAAATAATGGAAACCAAGCGCCTTCCTCACGAACTGGTTGCGGCGCTGCTCGGTGGGAAGCTCGATGTCGATCCCCACGCTTTCGCCTCCCGCGTCGAACGCGCCCCAGTTAGCCGCTTCCATGACACCCGGGCCTCCGCCCGTGATGACCGTATACCCCTCTTTGCCGAGCAACGCGCCGAGTTTCTTCGCGATTTTATAGAAGGGATCGTCCGAACCGGCGCGCGCGCTGCCGAAGATCGTCACTTCACCGTGGAGCTTGTCCAAAAATTCAAATCCCTCCACGAACTCGGCCATGATGCGGAAAATCTTCCAGTTCGGATTTTCCTGAAACGCCCCCAGCTCCGTCTCCATGGGCTCGCACACGTTTTCCGGATCACACAACCACTGCGAGAATCGCTTCTGATGTTTAAAAACACTTGTGGGCTGCTCCCACGACGCGAGACGCCGCGCGCCCTCGTCGCTCAACGGTCGTTTCAATACAGGTGTTCGTTTCTTCGGCATAGCGGGATAAGGGTAGCAGGAAAGGAGGATTGGGGTGAACGGAGGACGGATGGATGTATGGAAAAAACGAATGGTTACACATTACAAATGACTGCTCGCAAATATTCGCATGATGAATATATTTTCGTTTTCTCCATTTGTATATTCGCGTGCAGCCATTTGTAATGTGTGACTATTCGCTATCCCTTCTCCATCCATCCTCTGTTCACCGAACTTCTTCAAGCAGCTTCGTTTTCCCCATCGCCTTCTCCACGGATGAGAGAAACGCCTCGAGCTCGCGACGTCGCCAGCAGGGACCGAGCGGCAGTTTTTCCTCGCGTCCGTCATGATAGCGCGCGGTGAGCGATTCGATGCCGACTTCCTGGTTCAACCCTTCGTGAACAAGGAGAAGGGCCGCGATGTCGTCGAGTTTAATGACCGAACGCCGGCCGAGGACGGATGCGCGCACGATCGTGTCGCCGATGAGCGACAACCGTTCGGTGGAGCTGTCGAGCAAATAGATCCAGGCGCCGACAGTGAGCACCGCGAGAAGCATCGTCTGGCTCGAGGCGAAGCTATTCGTGAACCCGGCAGCAACGGCGAGCGCGGTGAGGAGGATGCAGATCGACAACACCACCCCGCCGTTCAACGACACGAGCTTCGCGCGAACCTGCAACGCGCAGGCCGCTTCGTCTTCCTTCTTCTTCTGTTTCGGGCGGTTTGGATTCACCACCGCGGCAATGACGGGCATGAAGAGATGGTAGCAAGAGCACTTAAGTCAGTCATCTTCAGAACAATAAAAACAGACTCGCCTGGATGAGTCTGTTTTTCATGGTCGGGCCAGTGGGACTTGAACCCACGACCTCTTGCACCCCATGCAAGCGCGCTAGCCAACTGCGCCATGGCCCGATATGCCGGCCGAGTGTAGCCGTTCCCTGCATTTCCTTCAAGGAAATCCGCGGTCGACCGATCGCGACGGCCGACTTGACGCCGTTTTCGTCCCGCGCATCAAAACCTTAAGGTTTTCCACAGGGTTTCTTGTGCTCCTGATGGAAAACCCCAATAATGACGGGGCGAATCATTATTAACACGCTAACCGCCCCGGGGTTCTGTCGGAACGGGACCGTGGGGCAGCAGCACAATCCTATGGGTAAGATGACGAAAGCTCAGCTCATGAGCGCACTCGCCGAGAAGACGGGTCTCGCGAAGAAAGACGTGAACGGTCTCATGGACACTCTGGCCGAGATGGCCTACACCCACGTGAAGAAGGATGGCATGTTCGTACTCCCGGGCTTCGGCAAGCTCGTGAAGGTGCACCGCCCGGCCCGCATGGGTCGGAACCCGGCCACAGGCGAGTCAATCCAGATTAAAGCCAAGACGGTCGTAAAGTTCCGCGTTGCCAAGGCGGCAAAAGACGCCGTGCTGTAATCAAGCGGACGTTTGTGGAATGAAACCCCCGGTGATGAACCGGGGGTTTCATGACCTGTGGAATGACAAAACTCGTTGGCGTAACAAAACACCCCGCATTCCGCGGGGCATTCTTTATTCCGAAGGGATCGGAGTGAGGTAATTCGGCTTTATCCTAGGTGAGCACTGCGTCCGGACCGGCGAACCAGGCAGTAATACCGCCCGGCGGTGCGATCTGGACTGACGCTGCGAGACCGTTTGCCGTACCGCCACAGCGGGACGGGTCGTAGTCTCCAAAGACGAATTTAGCCCGAAACCTCATTCTCCGACGGATCCTCCGGACACTCTCAGGA
>DATMXG010000089.1:0-2349 GCA_035561755.1 Methylomirabilis sp. (SeqCode) | reverse complement strand
TACCAGGGGTTCATGGAAGGCGCGGCGCTTTCCGGCATCCGCGCCGCCGACGAGATCCTGTTCGACATGAAGGTTGGGTTGCTCTAGACGGCGACCCTCCCCGTCTCTCCTCCGCCCGCGACCATCTCCGGTCGCGGGCGGATTTTTTTATGCACGGCGCTGCATCTGTACATCACGACATGATGTGCTGAACCCTGCCAACCTCTCCAGATTCGAGTCTGACTTTGATGCCGCGCGGGTGAACCGGAGCGCTCGTCAAAATCTCTTGGACAATGCCTTGGGTCATTTCCCCGGTGCGCTGATGATGTTTTTGGACGATGACGACGACCAAACCAGGGGAGATATTCCTTCGGATCGTGCCTTCCGTCTGCGGTTCATCCATATGCGCATCACATGACCATCCGCGCGAATCGCAGGTCGTCGTAGGAGTACCGGCCGCCGAATTTTTCGAAGGCAGGACTGAGTCTGCTCTCTCCGGCCTTCAGCGCCGCCTGCAGCACGGGCAACGCGTCGTGCACCCGCGCCGGAATGATGCGCATCACGTCCGCTTTCTCAAGCTTCCCGTCCGCATACAGTTGTTCGATGTGCATGCAGATCGTGGACGGGACAAGCTCGCGCGCTTCAGCGATCTCCGAAACGGTCTTCCCCTCGTTCAAGAGGGCCAGCGTTTCTTCATAGGTGGACGGACCTTTCACGCGACTGGCCGGCGCCTTGCGGCCTTTCGTCGCGACCGTTTCGAGCGATCCCCCGCACGCGAGGATGAACTGGCGTTCGGTCTCCGTCTGTTCCTCCGCAGGCAGACGGCTGCTCGCCGCCTCCGCCGAATCGGACTGCCGCCTGAACCCTCCGTCGGACTCCTGTATCTCCGGATGCACCTGAAGCGCGCGCTCGTTCAACCCCAACAGAAACAACCCTGATGACGATTTGACCCGCGACAGAGCTACATACCCCTGCCCATACTCGAATGCGCGAGAGAGATCCATCACCGCCGAATCCAGCGTAAGCCCCTGACTCTTATGGACGGTGATGGCCCACGCGAGGCGGAGCGGCAGTTGTTTTAGCTTCGCGAGCGTCCTGCCTCCGTCCATGATCGCCCATTCCGAAGGTTCGGCGGTGATATTCCGGCCGGAAAGCGTGCGCACGATCGGCATGCCGTCATCTTCATCGAACGCCTTAATGTCCCCGAGCGTGCCGTTCACGTACCCTTCCTCGAAATTATTTTTTGTAAACATTACGCGGGCGCCGATCTTGAGATCCAGGGATTCGGGCGACAGGCAACTCTTCTTGAGCGACGCCACGACTCTCGCCGTTCCACGCGATTCCATGCGGTAGACGTACGCTTCGCCGGGCAGAGCATCCAGTTTTTCCTTGTTCACGCGGTCCACGTCTACGTTATGCGAATAGAGCCGCGTGTGGGATTCGCCCACCTGCGCGTCCGCGCTGCGGGAACGGAGCAAGGCGTGTCCTTCTTCCGTGATCACGCCCTGCCGCAGTCCGGCGAGCAACGAAAGATACGGCGCATCGTCCTGACGGTGCTGCTCCGACAGGTAGCAGATCGTTGGCGCAGCATCCATCCACGCGGACGAATGAAATGCGAATTCGGGAGATTCCCCCTCCGGGTTCGATACGGGCGGGAGCTGGAAAAAATCGCCCACGAACACCGTCTGAATCCCGCCGAACGGCCTCCCGTCCCGACGCAACGACCGGCACACGGAGTCCACGCACTCGAGCGTGCGCGCATCGAGCATGGAGATCTCGTCGATCACGAGCACGCGCGCCTGTGACAGGCGGAGGACAAGCCGCTCGTTCTCAAGGAGCCGGCCGAAGTCCTCTTCGGCGAGCTTCTTTTGGATACCGATGCCCGACCAGGAATGGATCGTCATGCCGCCGATGTGGGTGGCCGCGATGCCTGTGGACGCCGTCACGGCTGGTAGAATCCCGTGCGAACGCAGCCAGGCGACGTACCTGTTCACCAGGTGCGTCTTCCCCGCGCCCGGTTCGCCCGTCAAAAAAACGTTGGCGCCGGTTTTCAAGATCGCGAAGGCCGTGTCTTGGGTCATGGTTTATTCAGTCTCATGCCTGCGCGCATGCCGTCAAGAGGAAAAAAATAGCGTAACCATCGAAACGGGCGGCGAATCTCAGGGCGGGGACAACGGATACCGCCGAGCACATTATCCGATCCGTGAATCCGTGGGCCGTTTCCATACGCTTACAGAAGAAGCGTACACCCGCGACTACCCGTAAATTGTTCGTAATGGGCACGGCGCAGGCTTGAACGATCTTGATCGTCCAATATCAACCAAGTCAGACACTGGGATCGAACTATTGTTCACATTACTGTTGAGGTTC
>DATMXG010000088.1:0-2880 GCA_035561755.1 Methylomirabilis sp. (SeqCode) | reverse complement strand
CACGATTTTGCGTGCATGACAAAAGGGGCATGAAGGTTTGTACATGCCCCATTTCAAGCGGTATTTTGATCTTCAGGGCAAATTCTACCCTCTGTTCAGGAAAGAACGGAGGTTTCCATCAACCAAAAATGTTCCAGTGCGTACAATTACGGAACTTGCCAAAATCCTCATTTTCCTGTAGTATTTCTCCAACATTTCTTTCGATATCCTCAATCCTTTCATGATCAAGCGTCCGGAACAGCGTGTTGCGATTTTCATCGACACACAGAACATGTACCACTCGGCCAAGCATCTGTTCGGTGCTCGGTTGAATTTCGGCAAGCTCGTGGAGACCATGACGGCCGGGAGAACACTCGTTCGCGCGTTCGCCTACGTGGCACGGTCGAAGACGGGTGAAGAAAAGGCGTTCCTTGATGCGTTGCAGGCCGCGGGCATCGAACTTCGCATCAAGGATGTGATCGAGTTCTCGAGCGGAGAACGCAAGGCAGACTGGGACGTGGGCATGGCGATCGATGCCGTGAAGTTCTCCGAACGCGTGGATGTAATCATCCTCGTGACCGGCGACGGCGACTTCGTGCCGCTCGTGGAATACCTGAAGGGCAAGAGCATCATTGTCGAAGTCGCAGCGTTCGGCGACTCGACCGCAAAAGCGCTCCGCGAGTCTGTCGACGTGTTCTTCGACATCGCCGACCACCGCCGCACGCTCCTCATGGGATCAGGCATTCTCCGAGGCTTCAAGCCGCTCCGCAAGCTGGGCCCGGCTCCGTCCGCAGCAGTAACGGACGAGGGGCTCCGCATGTCGCCGCCAAACGAAGCGCCGACCAAGGAGCGCGTGCAGGAACTGGAAGAAGAAGAGTTGGGAGGCGCCGCGAAGCGCGGCCGTAAACCGTCATCCGGCGGGCGCAGGAAGGTGCGAGTGACGATTTAGCCGCCGCTGGACAATCAGCTCGTTTCCTGATTAGACATTAGGAATTAGACATTAGGAATTCGTTTAATGACTAATTTCTAATGACTAATCCCTAATTCCGTCGCTCCTCCGCAGACAGGGATCCGTGATCCGTCTATGGGACGAACACAACGGATTGTGTCTGTCGAGGAGCTTCCAATGAACACCGGGCTGGTGGGTTTGGTTGCAGCCCCGCACCTCACGCGGGACGGCGTTAAGCCCACAGCCGGCAAAAAAATATGGAAGCAGAAAAAACATATTCGATCGAATGGGGCGGGAGGACATTGACGATCGGTGTGGGTCTCCTCGCCCAGCAGGCCAACGGGAGCTGCACCGTGCGCTATGGCGACACGCTCGCGCTCTGCACGGCCACCATGGGCGGTGTGCGCGAAGGGTTGGACTTCTTTCCACTCCAGGTGGACTTCGAAGAGCGTCTGTACGCGAGTGGCCGCATCAAGGGCTCGCGATTCATTAAGCGCGAAGGCCGACCGACGGATGAAGCCATCCTGTCCGGGCGACTCATCGACCGCGCGATTCGGCCGCTGTTCGATGGACACATGCGGAATGAGATCGCCGTGGTCGCGACCGTATTGTCGCACGATCAGGAGAACGACGCAGACATCCCAGGCCTGATCGGCGCGGCATGCGCCCTCACGATGTCCGACATTCCGTGGGACGGTCCGATCTCCGCGCTCCGCGTGGGACGGGTGGATGGCGCGTGGATCTTGAACCCGACGTATACGCAAATCGAAGCCGGTGGCGTAGACATTGTGGTTGCCGGAGGCAACGGAAAAACGATCATGCTCGAGTCGGGCGCGAATCAGATTTCGGAAGACGACGCGTACGCGGCAATCGCCTGGGCGCAGGACCAGCTACAGCCGGTCTTAGACCTGATCGAGAAGGTCCGGAGCGACGTCGGCAAACAGAAGAAGGACCTGCTCACGCCGAAAACGGACGCGGAGCGCACAGAGCGCGAAGAGCGCGAGAAACTCCATGAGCTCGCGCGCGGGTTCATGACGTCTCATGCGGCGACCACGCTCTTCGCCCAGCCGCTCAAAACCAAAGCGGACCGGAAGGATGCGGTCTCTCGTCTCAAAGCTGAAACGGACACGTACCTTGAATCGCAAAGTGTGTCCAAAGAGAACCGCAAGAAGGCCATGGAAATCGTGGATGAATTCGTGGATGCGCAGGTTACGAAGATGATTTTGGACGAGGGACGTCGCGCCGACGGTCGCGCATTGGACGAAATCCGTTCACTGGACTGCGTGGTCAGCGCACTGCCGCGCACGCACGGGTCCGGGCTCTTCCAGCGCGGTTCGACGCAGGTCCTTTCCGCCGTGACCCTCGGCTCTCCCGGCATGGAGCAGACGCTCGATACGATGGAGTTCCAGACAACGAAACGCTTCTTCCACCACTACAATTTTCCGAGCTACAGCGTGGGCGAGACAAAAGGAAATCGCGGACCCGGGAGGCGCGAGATCGGCCATGGCGCGCTTGCAGAACGCGCGATCCAGCCGGTGCTTCCCACCAAGGAACAATTCCCATACACCCTGCGAATCGTCTCCGAGGTCTTGGGCTCGAACGGCTCGTCCTCCATGGGTGCAACCTGCGGATCCACCCTGGCGCTCATGGACGCAGGTGTGCCGATCACGGCGCCTGTCGCAGGCATTGCCATGGGCGTGGCGTCCGATGAAGCGAACGGTCGCTTCCGCGTGATCACCGATCTGCAGGACCTGGAAGACGGCGCGGGTGGCATGGACTTCAAGGTGGCGGGGACGAGGACGGGGATCACCGCGATCCAAATGGACACAAAGACCCACGGGATCCCGCTCGACGTGATTAAAGAAACGCTCAATCAAGCGCACAAAGCCCGGTTACAGATCCTGGATGTCATCGAAAAGACCATACCAGTCACACGCCCAGAACTCTCTAGG
>DATMXG010000087.1:0-2553 GCA_035561755.1 Methylomirabilis sp. (SeqCode) | reverse complement strand
TGATGAGCGGATTGGTAATCGGGTTCTTTGGAATGGTCTTGGCAAACCTGATGATATTCTCACCAAAAAGCGCCGTCCTTTTCTCCAAGTCATATGCACGACGCTCACTCATAACGATCCGAATTAGGCATTAGGCATTAGGCATTAGGTATTCATCGTCCGTCATCGAATTTCTTCTGTCTACATTTCTTCCGGCACCGGAATGCCGAGGAGATCGAGTCCGTTCGTGAGCGCGTCCTTCACCGCGCAAATGAGACGCAATCGTGCAAGGCGTTCCGCGTCCGGCGCGCCGAGCACGTTCACGTCACGGTAGAAGGCGTTCGCGAGCTGCGCCGTTTCCACGCACCACTGGGCGATGAGGTTGGGGCGCATGGCGACCGCTGCCTTCCGGAACACGTCGTTGAACCGCGCGAGGGCGAGGGCGAGCGCTTTCTCCGCAGGTTCCTTGAGGAGTCGGCAATCAGGTTCATCATTCCCGCGGAGGTTCGGCGCGTCAGCTTTGCGGAGGATCGAATTCAGCCGCACAACCTGGTACTGCACGTACGGACCCGTGTCGCCTTCGAACGACATCGCCTGGTCCAAATCGAACGTGAATACCTTGTCCGCGTCCTGCCGGAGCATCCCGAACTTGAGCCCCGCGAGCGCGATCGCCCACGCCGTGTACGTGACCTTGCCGTCGTTCCAGTCGTCATGGCGTTTCATCGTCTCTCCCCTCGTCTTCGCGAGCACCTCGTCGCGGAATGACTGGTAGGTGACCACGTTCCCCTCGCGGCTCGACATGGCCCCGCTCTTCAATGTGACAAACTCATAACCCACGTGTTCCGTGGGAACCGCGTATCCCATCATGGCGAGCGTCTCGAACAGCTGCTTGAAGTAGAGCGACTGGCGCAGGTCCACGAGGAGGACGCTCCTGTCGAGCTTCGGATATTCGCGCTTCTTCAGGAAGGCGAGGGCGAGGTCTTTCGTGGCGTAGAGCGACGTGCCGTCCGACTTACGGATGAGGAACACGCCGAGTTTCTTTTCTTCCAGGTCCACGACGACCGCGCCTTCGCTCGCCTTCGCGACGCTTTTCGAGAGAAGCTGGTCGACGATCTTCTGGCCCTCGTCCACGACTTCGCTTTCAAGATATTGCCGTTCGATCTTCACGCCGAGCTCATCGAACAGCTCCGCGAATTCGTCGAGCGACCAGCGGCGCGTTTCAAGCCAAAGCTTCGCCCAGATCGGATCATGGCTCTCGAGCGCTTTCTGAACCGCGGACACGGTCTGCTTGTTCTCCTCATGCGTCTCCACTTCGCGCGACGCCTGCGTGTAGAGCTCGCCGAGATACCGCCCGGTTTTCTTTTCGCGCGGAACGGCTGCGAGGAACGCGTCAACTTCTTTCTCCGAAAGACCCATGGCATCGCTCCGCGGTTCTTCCTTCACTTTCTTGCGTGGCGTCTTGCTTTTCAGATCGGGGCGGGGAGACCCCGCTCCCCTCGGCAGGCTCGGGGCAGGCTCTACCGCGGACGCGCCTACGCCGGCGTCGCGGCTCTTCTCGACGAACCACCACAGGCACTTGGCCACGTGCGCACCCACGTCGCCGTGGTAACTTGCGGGAATTACCTTCCATCCCGCACGCACAAAAACCTTCACGAGCGAGGCGCCCAGAACCAAATTTCGCAAGTGGCCTACGTGCATCTCCTTATGCGTGTTCGGCTGCGCGTACTCGAGCATGAGCGTCTTCCCCGTTCCGTCTTCGCACGCGCCGTATGCCGCACCCGCCGCTTCCACGTCGCGAATCACGCGGTGGATGAACTCCCCCGTATGTAACGTTACGTTCACGAACGGCCCATCGGCTGCGGCGGATACGACCAAGTGATCGGCGGCCCCGAACTTGGACACAACCTCTTTTGCGACTTCGACCGGATTCTTGCCCAATGTCTTCGCGAGCTTGAAACAACCGAATGCCACATCACCCAGCTCAGGCCGCGGCGGGATCACGAGATCGTCCGGCGACACGGAAACCCCGCTCGCAGAGGTGAGACGTTGTGCGACGTGGGACTTTACGTTGGACCAGAAGCTAATCATATCGATGCCTTGTCATCCCGAGGCGAAGCCGAGGGACGTTGCGAGACGTGCGACTTTACATTGGACCAAAAGTTATTCATGCGCGAGTCGAATGCTTGCTCGATGGGTTACCAATTACGAATGGATCATACGAAGATACGAATTACGAATGCCTCTCTAACGTAGACCTGTAATTCGTAGACCATCAGACAAGCCGGATAAAATGTCTCTTCCCCTTCTGCACGACCATCCCCGCCTTCACCGTCGCATTCACGTCCTTCACCGCCTTCCCGTCCACCTTTACCCCGCCCTGTTCGATCTGGCGGCGCGCGTCGGTCTTCGAAGCGACGAGCCCGGAACCGGCCAGGACGTCCACGAGCAGCGACGCTCCTCTTGCCTTGAACTTCGGCATGTCCGATGGCGCTTCGTGCGCCTGATGGACTTTTGAGAAGTTCGCCTCGGCATTTCTTGCTTCACCTTCACCGACGAGCGTCCGTACGACTTCAT
>DATMXG010000086.1:0-9325 GCA_035561755.1 Methylomirabilis sp. (SeqCode) | reverse complement strand
AGAAGTTACTCGTAATCCGCCACCGACTACCCGACTTCCCGAAATGATCCCCGAGCCCGCCCCCGACTTCCTGACGTCCCGAAATGATTCCTGTCACCATTTACCAACCCCCTGTCCCCCATTCCCATGCTCGTCTTTGCAGCCGTCGTCCCACACTCCCCGCTCCTCGCCGCAAGCGTAGGCAAGGAGAAGCGTGATACGCTTCAAGCCACGCTGAACGCATACGGAGAGCTTGAACAAGCGCTCTACCTCGCGAAGGTCGAGACAATCGTCGTTATCTCGCCGCACGCTGCGAGTTACCCAGACGCATTCAGCGCGAACATGGCACCGAAATACGTGGGGACACTGAAGGCGTTCGGCGACCACCAAACGACCATTGAAGCGAAAGGTGACTTTCTCCTGCTCGACAGACTCCAGCGCGAACTGCGGAGCGAAGGCGTTCCATTCACGCTCACGTCATCCGAGGATCTCGATTACGGATTCACCATTCCCCTCCTTTTCCTCACGCAGCACCTAAAGGATTGGAGGCTGGTTCCTCTCGCGCCGTCACTCCTCGATACGCAAGCGCACGTGAACTTCGGAACAAAGTTAAAAAACGTCCTCCACCGCGAATCCACCCGCGTAGCCTTCATCGCGTCGGCCGACCTGTCGCACAAGCTGAACGAAACATCGCCCGGTGGCGCAAGCGTGGAGGGCCCGGCGTTCGATGCGACGATCCGTTCAAAGCTTGCATCGATGGACATCAAGGGCCTTCTCGCGCTCGACGCACAGGCCGTAGAAGCCGCGGGACAGTGCGGGTACCGCCCGATCGCCACCCTCATGGGCGTGTTGGACGGCATGAACGTGACAGCCAAGGAACTTGCATACGAAGCGCCATTCGGAGTGGGATATTTGACGATGCGATTCGATCTAGCGTGAGTAGACAGGCGTACATGTGAACAGTGTACAAGTTCGCACGTGAGCACCTGTGCACCTGTTCATATGTACGCTTGGCCACTCGTCCTTCATGATCGCCTCCGTTATTCCTGCCATCCGCACGCCGCGCGGCGTGGATGTTTTTGATTACGATATTCCGGACAATATGTCCGTCCGTGTGGGCGATATTATCTGGATTCCATTTCGAACAAAACGAATCGTCGGACTTGTTCATGCGATGAATCCGGTCGCGACCACGGATAGACCACGTAAACCGATTGAAGCGACATATGCGGGCTTGAGATTGAATGATCGGACGTTGCGCCTTCTGGATGCTCTCGCCATTCGATCGCTCACCTCCAAGCCGAGCATCCTCCATGCGTGGCTTGCTGCACTGCCAAAGAAACCGAGCGTCGCCGCTTCTCGACTGGTACAGCCGTCGCTCATGGCGATACGGGAAGAGCGATATCTGCCAAATCACTGGCTGGGACCGCACGGCATCGTCGCGACGGCGAAATCCGCGTTAAAAGACAAGAAGCGCGTGCTCGTGCTCACGCCATGGGCCGTGCGCGCCGCGTGGCTCGCACACCAATGCGGCGCAACGCTCCTCACGGGTGATCTCTCGACAGGCGCGCGTTTTCGCGCATGGTCGGGGTTTATCCGCGACGCCGCCGGCATCCTCGTCACCACTCGTATCGGCGCGTGGCTTGCCGCAGAGTCGGATCTCGTGATTCTGGACGAACCGGAGAACGATGACCATAAACAGGACGAACTCGCCCCGCGCTTCGACGGTCGATGGATCGCTGAAGAAACGTGCAGTCGCGGCGTATCACTCATCTCGATCGGGTTGACGCCGCGTCTTACATCCGTCATGTCAACCGCGCCCTCCGCTACGACGGCCACGACGCTCACCACTCCGCCCACGCTCGAACCTCGCTTCATCGCCATCGACACGCATCGCAGTGACTGGTCGCCGATTTCCGGCCTCCAGCGCAGGACCGTGACGGTCCTCGAGGAAGCACTTAAGACGGGCAAAGAGGTGTTCGTGATCCATCCGATCCACGGCGACCGTGCGCGTGTGCGATGCGCCGATTGCGGATGGACCGCGACGTGCGCACGCTGCGGAGCCGGCCTCACGATCCAGGGCGGCCGCATGGTTTGCATGCGATGTCATGGATCCACGGAAACGACGCTCACGTGCCCTGCATGCGGAGGGCAGGACCTCTCGCGCTCTCGTCCGGGCCGTGAGCGCCTCATGAAAGACCTGCACGCGCATGGATTCGACGGAAAGGTGCACATCGTCTCCATCGGAGAATGGAACGAACGAACGGACATCGCATCGAATGCATTCGTCATCCTCACCGACCTGTCATTGCTTTCAGGCGGCGCGGAAGATGTACGGCGCAGAGAGCGACTCATCGTGTCGTTCCGCCGTCTCGCAGACGCGTGCCAATCCGCAGACGCTACGCTCGTCGTCCAATCCGATCCGATCCTGCTCGCAGATGCGAAGTCCTGGCTCACGGGATCAGGATGCCTCAACGCACTGCGTCATGAAGCGGTTGAACGTGCTCAATTTCACCTCCCACCCGCCACACGTCACGTAAAAATCATCGTTCGCGATTCTGAACAGGCTGCAACGGACTTGTTACGAACGATGAAGGCGCCCGTCGCAGCAATTCGAGGTGCCACCCTATCCGGTCCATTCCCAGTCCTCTTTCGCCCTTCCTCGACAAGCGGTCGTCTCGTCGTACACCTCACGGTTCCTTCCGATACCACGGATTCGGCGATTGTTGAGGTCTTACAACCAATATTATCTACGAATGCGCTCATAGACCTTGACCCAGTCGCCTATTTCGAGTAAACTGCGTTTTCCATGACTCAACCCTGGACCATCCTCACGGATCCCGACCCGCGACTGCGCGAACGCTCGCGGGAGGTTGACGCGTCCGCGGTGAAGACGCAGGAATTTCAGACATTCGCGGATGAATTCGCTGCTTTCATGGTGAAGTCCGACGGCGTTGGTCTCGCCGCGCCCCAGATCGGACGACATGAGCGGATTATTGCCATCCAGGAACGGGAACGAATCGGCGTGTACGTGAATCCGGAAATCCTGAAGGCGTCGCCTGCCCTGCAGATCGGCGAAGAAGGATGTCTCTCCGTGCCGGGGACATACGGCACAGTCGAACGCCACAAACGCATCCGCATCCGCGCGCTCGACCGGCACGGCCGCACGGTCGAGTTCGACGTGTCCGGTTTCCCGGCTGTCGTATTCCAACACGAGATCGATCACCTGAATGGCGTGCTGTTTATCGACAAGGTGAAGGAATTCACGCGCGGCGAAAGCAAGGTTCGCGTTTAACATGTACAAGATCATTTTTTTTGGCACCGGCGACTTCGCCGTCCCGTCGCTCACAGCGCTCGTGAAAGACACGCGCTTTAACGTCACAGCGGTCGTGACGCAGCCGGACCGTCCGTTTGGACGTCATGCGACAGTGACTCCCCCTCCGGTCAAAGTCGCCGCGACAGCCATCGGCATCACGGACGTCCACCAGCCGGAAAAACTGAAGGACTCGTCGTTTCAAGAGTGGACCAAGAACGTCGGCCCGTCGTGCGACGCCTTCGTGGTGGTTTCCTACGGCAAGATCCTGCCGCAGTGGTTGCTCGACCTTCCAAAGAAGGGCGTCATGAACGTTCACGGCTCGCTCCTACCGCGCTGGCGCGGCCCCTCGCCCATCCAGACCGCAATCGCGGCCGGAGATGCAAAGACCGGCGTCACGATCATGAAGCTTGACGCGGAGATGGACCACGGACCCATGCTCGCGACGAGTGAGACGGTCATCCGTTTCGACGACACGGCACAATCGCTTCACGACCGCCTCGCCGGTCTGGGCTCGACGTTGCTCACCGAAACCCTCGCCGGATATCTCGCCGACAGACTTCATCCCGTAGAGCAGGACCATGCGCAGGCGACCGCCTGCAAGATCCTCACGCGCGACGACGGAAAGATCGATTGGACGCATCCGGCCAACGAAATCGAGCGTCAGGTCCGTGCCTACAACCCCTGGCCCGGATGTTGGACGTTGAACGGGGGGAAACGTCTCAAGATCCACAAATCCGCGGTCATTGACGGTGATGCCGCGTTCAAACCGGGACAGTGCTTCGTGTTTGAAAAACTTCCTGCCGTGGCATGCGGGGATGGGACGGCACTCCTTCTTCTGCTCGTTCAACCCGAAGGTCGAGCCGTCATGGACGGTTATGCGTATCTTGCGGGTATCTCCGGCTGGGAAAACCTTTCTCTGTCATGACGAAACAACGGACGCTTCATGCGTCCGTTGTTTGATCCAGCCCCCTGCGGCTCGCGATCCATCCTTCGCCCAGGAATAGCAGTGCAAACCCCAACGGATGATTCAAATACGGCGTAAAAAAGTGCGTCACCGCGAGGCCGACGACCGTCGCGATGCCGGCCACAACCATCCATCTCGGTTCGTCCATCCTTGCGATCCGTCTACCGAGCCGCCACACGATGAGCAGCATCACAAGAAGTCCGCCGATCCCGAACTTCACCCAATGCTCCAGCCATCCCCATTCAAACGCATAGGTTGTCACAACACCGCCTGACTGCGCCACCAGCCGCGGATCGAAAGACGTGTATGTCACCGTGGCGCCAAAGCCCGACCCCAGAATGGGGTGCTGTTGGATTTTTTCCCACACCGCCGGCAAGAGTGTCCAACGGCTCCTCGCCGCAGCGTCATCAGTCGAAAGCCGCGACCCGAACAACGTGGCGAGTGACGCCACGTCCACGCGTGGAATCGGAAAAGCCAGCGTGACGAAGATCAGCGCGAGCGACGCAACTCCAAGCATCACAAGCCGGCCAAACCCCCTCCACATTTGCCGTGCGGGCCACGCGCCTGGTCGCACCCCCTCTCTCTGCTGTACGAGCGACCCTGAGCCTGCCCCGAGTCCCTCGGTACCTCTCGGGATATACTCCGCCGAGGGGGGTCGCCCCGCCACGACGAACACAAGTAACGTCATCATCCCCGCTGCCGCGCCAATCCACATGCTGCGCGACAAGCTGATCGCCAAAACGACGAGCGCAGACAGCGTCAGAATATCCGCGACACGATTTTGACGTAATCCCTTCTCGTGCGTCGCAAAATACCAACTCGCCCCAAAGAACAACGCCGGGAGTGCGAAGATATACGACTGCATGAATATCCGGAACGCATTCGCCGTGATAAGCGTGACCTCTCCAACGCCTGTCCTCCGCACCCATAAGTACGCAGGTTGCGACAGCGACGTGAAGCCGTGCGAAAATACGTATTCGAGCCCGAGCGTCTTCACGGCAAGCCACACGGGCGCCACGAACAAAACGGGAAGAACATCCTTCCGTAACCGGTCGCCCATTCTCGATGCGAGTTCGAGCACCGGAATAAGGAGCAATAGGAATCCCCATGCATTCCCGTCCGCAACCACGTACGCGTTTCCCAGCATCGCGCCTCGCAGCGCGGCGTACCCAACGAGGACGAACAACAGCGCCCATTCGATCCGGCCGCGAAAGAGGCGCGGAAATCCGCGCCACGCGCCGGACTGCGCAACGTTCACCATCCAGCCGAACAGGAATATGATGAAGAAAACGATGCGGAGCGATACAGCGTCCGGCCACGCGCCGAGCTGGAGCACATAGCCCTTGGACCCGATCATGAGCTCCATGAGCAACACCGCGAGCGCAAGCGTCGGCCGTTTCCATGCGAGCAAGCCGACGATGAAAGCGACGATCAGCGTGGCTGACGAATTCCAGATTGGCTGAAAGATGGTCAGTGCCGAAACGAGCTCCGTGCCCACGACGACCGCGACCCACGTCTTCCAAGTACCGCCTGTCGCTGCGGTGGACCTCCGAGACAACGTTCGCACACTCCCGTGCGAGCCAAAGCCGAGCACACCCGCCGCGTATGCGAGTGCGAGAGACAGCGGCATCACGAGATTCAACACCCACGGTTTCCATCCCGGCTCCCACTTCCGGAAGTAGCTCACGAGACTATCATTGAAATAGCGCTGCTTTGTGCGCGTGAACACCTGGCCGAATGACTGCCCGCCGTGGTGCGTCACCGCGACTGACGGGATGTAGCGGACGTTCCAGCCGTGTTCGCGCGCCATGCGGCAGTAATCCACTTCTTCGAACCAGATGAAATACCGTTCGTCCAGTCCGCCAATCTGCTCGAGTACCTCGCGGCGGATGAGGAAACAGGATCCCATCACCTGATCCACGTCCTGCTCCGCTTCAAGCGACTGGTCAGTTGCGAAATACCGGAGGAACAGCGCCGGAAAGAGGTTGTGCAGCTTGAGCATGATCCCGAATTGGCTCCAGAAGGTCGGAAAACGACGGATGCTCGTCTGCACGCTCCCATCGCTGTTCAAAAGCTTTGGCCCGACGATCCCCGCGCGGTCGCGGTTGTCCGCCGCACGCACCAGGCGCGTGAGCGAATCCGGCGGACATTCCGTGTCCGGATTCAGCAGCAACACGTACCTCGCGTCCACCCCCGCGAGACCCTGGTTGCACGCCTTCGCAAACCCGCGATTGTCGCGGTTCGCAATGACGCGAACATTCGGAACATCCATCGCGACCGCGACGCTTCCATCTTTCGACGCGTTGTCTACGACCACACAATCCCAATCGAGACCGGAACAGCTGCCCGGCAAGGATCGCAAACAACGGTCGAGCAGTTGCTCGACGTTCCAGGCGACGATAACGATTCGAAGCGTCAACATAGTAGGTGCAGAATGACTAATTCCTAATGCCTAATGACTAATTCGGAGAGTCCTGATTAGTCATTAGGCATTAGGAATTAGTCATTCCATCCGGTGTTTTTCTTTCACCACCTTCTCCCACTGCCGATATGTCTTCAATTCTTCCGGCATCCACCCGATCCATTTCCACGGCAACCGGTGGAAGAACGCCGGAAGCCATGCACTCATTCCCTTCCGTCCGACGGAGAGCGTGAACAGTTTTTCAGGAATCCAGACGCCGACACCTCCGCGTTCCACGATCGTGAGCCAGAGGTCCCAATCCTGGAACTTCTTGAGCGACACGTCAAAACCCGGGAATGCGTCGCGACGGATCAGCGCCGTCGTATGGATGTAAGGGGCGCGACGCAATGCTTCCGCGTTAAACGAACGGGACGAGAAGCGCTTCCACCCAAAGCGGAATGACGAATATGCAAAGGCTGCCTCCGGGTGGATCGTCAGTGTCTCAACCAGACGCGCAACGGCGTTTGGAACGAATGCTGCGTCCGCATCCGCGAATAGCAGATAGCTGCCCTGCGCGAGACGTGCACCCTCGTTCCGCGCAGCCGCAGCGCCTCGGTTCGTCTCGAGACGCATGGATTGAACCGGAAATGGCATCAGCGTGGCGTCGACGATGGCACGCGGGTTGTCGTTCGAGCCATCATCCACGATGATGGCTTCGAGCGCAGGATATGTCTGTCGTTTCAGCGACTCCAAACATCGCGCGAGCTCGAGCGCGTGGTTCCATACCGGAATGACGATAGAGACGAGAGGTTTGTCGTTCATACATTGCCGACGACACTCTGGAGCGCGTTCCAGCGGTCTTCCCAGCGGAAATCACATTCGGCGCGTTCACGCCCGGCCAGCCCCATCCGTTCACGGAGTAATGGGTCGTGTAAAACGCGTTCAAGCGCCTGTGCGACTTCACCCGAATCGTTTGGTTTCACGAGGATACCCGTCTTCTCGTCTTCGACCGCTTCCGCCGCTCCCCCGCTCCGCCCGGCAATGACCGGCAGGCCGTGGACCGCGGCTTCGAGGTACACGATGCCGAACCCTTCCATGTCGCCCGCGTGTTCACGCAGCGGCAGGCAGAACACGTCCGCGGCCGCGTACCACAAACCCACGTCTTCATCCGATGCCTTCGTGATGAATCGGACGCGATGTTTCAAATGTTCCGCCATCTGTTCGAGCTTCACGCGTTCCGGCCCATCACCGACCACCACGACCGTAAGCTTCTCGCGATCTGGAAGACGTTCCGTCGCATCGAGGAGAACATCCACGCCTTTGCGCGGGATGAGGCGAGCAACCGCGAGCACGATTTCCTCGTCCTGCGCCACGCCGAGACGCTGCCGCGCATCCTCGCGCGCGACAGACGACAATCGCCGCACTCCGGGCGTCAGCGTGACGATTCTCAGATTCGGGACGAGCCTTCGTATCTCCGTCGCCGTCGCTTCGCTGTTTGCCACCACGAGCTTCGCGTTCCTGCACACGAGGCGGAAGATGAAAGACCGTCGCCAATGCCCTGCCGCGAGCCTCACATCCAGGCCGTGACAGAACACGACAAACGGAGCGCCTCCAAGCCATTTCGCGATCATGGCCGCGGTGCCCACGGGAAGGACGTGGCTAACGATGAGATACGACGCGGATGCGGCAAATTCACGACACACCCCCACCATGGGCCACCAGTGCGGCCACGAGGTCCTCACGAGCTCGCGGGACACCACAATCCCCGGACCGGTCAATTCATGCCTCTTCTCGACCACGATGGTGATATCGCCTCCTGCCGCACGCACGAGTTCGCCCAAAAAACGCGCAACACCGCCCTGTTCAGGCGGATAATCAAGCGTAATCAAAACAGGCTTCCTCACGGCCGTAGCTTATCCTAAAACAGAAAAACTCGAAAAGAATGCCATTCCCGACAATTACCGCTCCCCCTCTAGGGGTCATTCCGACCGAGGTCGCCTTATTGAGCACGTTCGAAGGAGGGAGTGCCTCGGCGACCTCGGTCGGAATGACGATTAATGGGAGGCGACCTCGTTCATTCCGAAGTCACGAAGACTCGAAAAAACATCAAACCGGATGCTGCGCTTCATCCACCGGATCCGCACCTTTCACCCTTTGTTGAAGCCATCCATACCCAAGCCGCACGTCATCAAACGTGAGGAGTCGCGTTACGAGAAGGAGCGTCCCTGCCATAGCCGCGCCAAAAAGGACGTCGAGAACGAACGGCATGATCGCACCCACGTACAAAATCGCATACCACGTACCACCCGCAACGAGGAGCGCCCGTCCGAGAAGCCACGCGAACCAGCCGACCGACGGGAGTTCGCGCCAGGTCATGGCGATACCGGCCGCCATGAGGAACCAAAAACTGAGCACCCCCGCCCAGCTCGCGCCCACGGGTCCGTAGGCGGGAACGAGGACGGCGTTCAGTGCGGCGTTTATAACCATCGTTGCGCCCATGGCCGTAGTCTTCCAGTGCGCACGGTGCGTGGCGTTCAGGAGCGAACCGATAGGAAAATCGAGGAAAATCGGCAGCAGAACCCATGGCAGAATGCCGAGCGGGGTGACGGAACCAAGGAACTGATTCCCATAAACGAGCGGGATGCACCGCGGAGCCAGTGCGGAT
>DATMXG010000085.1:0-4264 GCA_035561755.1 Methylomirabilis sp. (SeqCode) | reverse complement strand
GATCACAGCGGCGTCATGCAGGTCGAAGTCGAGCGTTGCCATCTTCGGGCGGCTGGCCCTGGACGCAGGTGCTTCGTGGGCGGATGGCGGAGCCGTGGGGTCGAGGAGTCGTGCGATAGATGAACTGGGCTGCACGCCGAGTTCAAATGCCGCGTCGATCTCGTCGTCACTCCACTGTCTGGCCCGCTTTGCCTGGAGGCGGCGCTTGATCGCCCCCAGTCCTTCCGGTGTCCCGCCGAGGAGGAGTTCCGCCTCGTCCGGCTCAAAGTCGAGCGGTTGCGTGTCCTGCCCCATTCGTGCCCATACTCCCCGGACACGGTCGAAGTAGATCTCGGCTCCGAGGGCGCGCATCTGCATGAGGCGGCGCTCGTCTTCGATCGTGGTCACGGCCACGTTCATCTTTTGGCGCGCCTCAACCCCCACGCGAATGGCCTCGCCATACTTTCGTTCGAGGTCGGCGTTGGCCTGAAGCGCGTCCGCGAGGCTTGCGGCCAGGCGTTCGCACTCCCGTTTCGCTTCCGTCGTTTGCATCGAGGTGATCTCCACGATCTTGTTCAGCTCTTCGTTCCGGCGGATCGTGTGGTGGATCTCGAGGAGGAGCGCGCGCGGCGTGCATTCGCCGCCGAAACGTTTGCGCGTGTAGACGGCCAGCTCCGCAAGCAAGTCGAAGAATTTTCTTGCGCCTTCGTCAAGCTTTCGGTCGTGCGTTTCGAGCGTGCGTTGCAACTTTCTATCGAGATCCTCGATGAGGCGCTGGGCCTGCTTGTTGATCTCGAGGTCGTCGAGTGCCACGAACACGGCCGCGCCGTCCGTGACGGCGACAACCCGCGTGTGCGCGGGTTTCCCGGCGTGTTCCGGGATGAGCGCTTGGGTGTATGCGATTTCGCCGGGGGTCACGTCGTAGAGCGTGCGCACTACGAGTCCCTTTTCCGGATCGCGGATCACCTGCTCCTCGCGGAGGATCCCTTCGAGGACGTAGTAGGCCATGCCGTCTTCGGCCACCACACCGTCGCGCACGAGCACCTCGCCCGCCGTGAACTCCACGCGTCGGAGATGTTCTCCCCCCTGCGGGAGGATCTCCCGGATGCGACGTGCGCGGTCAATCGCTGCAGCCGGCCGCGGTCGGGGAATGGTTGTTGGGTGTGGGCTCTTGCTGGTTTTCTGGTCGGTCATCGTGTCCCTTCTCCTCGCGCGTACCGCGAGTGGTATGTCGATTGGGAATGTGCACGCCTCCTCCCGGCTTATGGGCCGGGTGAAGGTTTGCGTCAGCCGATCCCGCCATGAGTAGCGTAAAGGACTGAACCGGAGAGATTGCCATGTTTTTGACGCATTGTCAAGCGTACACGGCATCCCGATGAGATTCTACCGTAGGAGTGGCCGGATGTGACCCATCAGGTTCGTTCCAACACCACGATCCTCCTCGCGACCCGCTGTCCTTCGCGGTGGTAGATGAGCGGTGCATTCGAATCATCCCACCCTTCGAGCGGGTTTACGATGCAGTACCCGAGTTCTGCGATCTCGTCGTCAAGCTTCACGCGAGAAAGCCCGCCGCTCGTCTTGTACGACGGCCAGACGATCACGAGCCGCGTAAGTTCCGAGAGCAATGGGCGGAGCGCCGTGAGCGCATCACGCCACAGCCGCGTGATTGCGTCACGATTTTTGTCGAGTTGTTTCTGTGTTTCGCTTCCGCGAAGCGGGGGACCAAGATCGCCCTCCGTCACGATGCGGCTGACCGACTTCGGTTTGAGGTGCGCGCCGAGACCCTTTACATTCGACGCGATCGCACGTGTCCGTGCGCGGTCGTCCGGAGTGATGACGTTGCGTGACACGAGCCAGTCCGTATTCCGGTTTGTTGCATCGACTTGCTTCACGTCAACGTCCGTCCCCACGATCCGCGATGCTTTCGTGGCGAGCGCGGCTTCCATAAGGACTGTTCCGCTGCCGCAGAAGGGATCAAGGACCGTCATTCCGTCGTCGACCTGCGCGAGGTTCACCATCATGCGAGCGAGTTTGGGAGGCAGCATGCCGGCTTCATCGTCGCGCGCCGGTCTCCCGTAGTCGCGCAGACTCCACGCGTCCGCGTTCTGCACATGCGTTGTCAACCCCACATGCACGTTCTTCCCGTCCGCGAAAAGGACGAAGTCGTACCCTTCGGTCGTAAGCTTCAGTTTTGCGACGGCCGCGGGGGAGAGGGAGGGCGAATCCTTGCTTGTGACCCAGCGGCTCCGGATGCCGCGCGTCTTGAGCGCGCGCTTCAGGTGGAGCGGCAGACGTTCGAGCGCGCGGTGCGCGCCGGGCGAGCCACCGATCACGGAGAATCCGAATGCGACGTCGTTCCCCCGCGGGTGTTCGGCGCAGAGCGCGGCGAGCCGTTCGGGGGTGATTTCATCCGTTTTGCAAGTGAGCGTGATGTCTCCGAGCTTGACCGTGCCGCCGAGCCGGTTCATGAGGTCCGCACCGTTCCAGTCCGGATCGTCGGTTATACAGCCGTTCGCCATGAGGCGAGGCGGTATATTCAATGACGGTCGCAGAGATCGGTACTCGGCGAGAGATAGTCGGGGGTGTGTTCCAAATACGAGGAAATGCGGCATTGCGCAGAGTGTACCATGTCAGACTAACGCGTCATTGTCGGATTTTTTTTCGCACACGTGAAGACGCGGGTTGTGTTTGTCCGCATGGTGCAGCGGTTTTCCCATCACGGTCGGTTACTTGACCGGCCTTTCTATGTATGATGAGGTTGGCCGTTCCTCCAATGGGTATTCTAGAGGAGGAGCGCTGTCATCCCGCATTGACATTTCCATAAAAAGAGTGTCAGGGTGGTGTCATCCGGGGCCGGCATTCCTTGCCGCCCGGTCTCGCACGATCGACAACAGAAATGAAGAAAGGAGTCGTCATGAAAGCGCACACGTGGAAGCGCGTGTGGGTTGCGTTTATCACCGTCGTATTCACGCTCTTGGGTCTCGCGTCTCCCGCCCTGGCCTTGAATGGTCATCCGGTGGAAGGTGAGCACTACAAGATCGTGAGAGGGACGAATCCGGGGAGCACCTACCTCAAGGTGACGGCGGGCGTGAACATCAACACGCCACTCCTCGCGGAAGCCCTTCGCACGACGCCGCACGATATCCGTGCGGACAACCCCACGAAGACGATCGCCCTCTGCCACGTGCAGGGGGACGGGTACCGCATGGGTACCGGCATCGATTCGCCGGCGAAACGCGCCTCGAATGCGGTGTGGCAGACGTGTCCGGACCCGAAGGCGCAGTACGTCTACATCATCCCGGGCGAGGTGATCGAAATCACCGGCGTGAAGCACCTTTCTTTCGACGATGAACAGAAGGTGCTCGCTGAGATCAAGGCGTGTGCCGACCAGGCGTGCGTCATGAGCAGGGCCAGGGCGCTGGGCGCCAAGGTCGCCGCAGACATGGCGCCCGCGAATCCTCCGGCAGCGGAGGTGGCGCCGCAGGTGTCCGTTCCGGCCTCGCCGTCCGGTCAGCCCGCCAACACGTCCGTTCTCGAAGGTCGTATTCAGGCGCTCGAGAGCGAACGCGACGATCTGGGGAAGAAGTTTCGTGCAGCCGCGATCGAATCATCGATTGCCAACACGCGCAGCTTGTTCTTCGGAGGCCTCTTCCTCTTCGCGCTCGTCGCCTCGGTCGGGCTCCTCCGATCACGCACCATCGTGAGTCGTAAACTCGCGAGCGTTCGTGCTGCGAACATCAGCCTGAGCGACAGCTTGGTGAACGCCAAGAGCGATCGCACGAAAGCGCTCGATACGCAGCGGAAGAAGTTCGTGGACGAACAGGTGCACGCGGAAGAGTCCGTCATCGAGAAGGACCGCCTGCTCAAGGTTAGGGATGCGGAACTCGCGACCGTGAGGGCGAACATCGAAACGCTCCGTACGCTTCTGAACTCCAGGGAGACGGAAGCGCGTCAGATCCGCCAGCGGTTCGTGCAGTTCATGAGCGACCTGCACGTGAATCTGCGCGGTGCTCCGTTGCACGTGGCCGACAGTTCCGACCTCGCAGCTGAAACGCACGGGACGCTCGAGTACGTGAAAGCGCGCAACGAAGATCTCCGCAAAGCGGTGACTCGTCTTGGGCAGGTGGTTGACGATCAGGGTCCAGAAACCCAGGTTCGTCCATTCGACCTCATTCGGCTGCACGAAATCACGGAACTGCTCACCGTCTCATCGAATGAGATGGAACCGTTCTGCGATGGCCGCGTAACGTCGATTACGGGACGGGTGAAACAGTGCTGCTCAGAC
>DATMXG010000084.1:0-6508 GCA_035561755.1 Methylomirabilis sp. (SeqCode) | reverse complement strand
ATCCGCAGACATGCGAAGTCGAAGAATGAACTTTCGACGTTGTTCGGGCGTGAGACGTTCAAGAATCTTCTTGTTGACCCTCGGATTGACCGGCAGGAACACGGGCTTGTCCGGGCGCTGGATGAGATCCCCGCGGACTTTCTGCTGCATCAGGCGGAATACGGGCCGCTGCTTTTCGGCGGCGGTAAGCGCGCGCACGAACCGCTTCCGGATCGCATCAGCTTCCGTGCCGCGCACGGCACGCAGATCCGCGAGCTTCGCACGGAACGCTTCGCCGGGTTTCATGCGGATCGCCGTTGCCGATTCGTTCTCGTCCGTGATCTCGATTTCGTGATCGGCGACGGTTACGTCCACGCTCTCGTCCGTCACATTGAAAGCGAACGCAGTGCCGCGCACGGTTGCCACCACCGAGCTGCCGCTCACCTGGAACGCTTCCGTAGGACCGAGGAGGCGTTCGAGCCTCGTCCAGATCGAGCCGACCGTAACATGAAGCCTCACAAAGAACGAGTTTTCGCCCTCGCCGTCATCCTTCGCAGGAACGCCAACTTCGAGCGTCGTTCCCTGCCCCAGTTTCGTGATGCCCGTATCCGGATAGCTCAACGTAGCCTCCCCGGCCGTAACGGAGACTCCGTCGCCGTACGCGATCTGCATGTTGTTCTCACCCACGAATTCCTGTCCCGCGCGCCGAATCGTGACCTTGTCGTCTATACCAACGCGCAGCGTCGCAACGACGGTCGAAGACGAGTGCTCCACGTCGATGTCCTCAACTTCATCCGCGGCGGATGTGGATGTTGGCGGCGTGAGTGAAAGCGCCTGCCGGAGATTCACGCGACGAGCAACACAACCGGCGCCGAGCAGCGCGACGACGCTTAATGCGCACACGAGAACCTTCGATCGATGCATAGCATGTGACATCTGGCATTTCGCTTATAGCATGTGGAGTCGGGCCCCCATATGCCGAATGCCCGTTCCTACCTCCCCTGCGCCTCCATCACACCTTCCATCACCTTCGCCTTCTTCCACAGTCTCCGCGCCGCCGCTTCTCTAAACTCATGAAATTCTTCGGACTTGAGGAGCCACGCCACGAGAATAAAACCGACGAGTCCGGCGGTTATCGCGGCTCCTGTCTGGAACGCCACCTGCCAGAACGTGCGCAACGGATACATGGTCCCCACGAAAACTCGTGCCGGGATGGCGAGCAGGCAGAACGCGATGGTCGCGAGGAGCGTCTTCATGGTCGACTGCCACACCGCGCGCGTTCCGAGCGAACCCTGTTTTGCGCGCAGCCGCGTCCACATGAGGAACACGCTCACCCAGGCTGCCACGGAAAACGCGGTCGAAAGCCCGAGGATGCCGAACGAGTCACGGAGTGTGAGCGCGAGCACGAGGTTTGCCGCTTCGGCGGCCAGGCTGATCCAAAGCGGCGTCCAGGTGTCCTGGAGCGCGTAGAACGCGCGCGCGAGGAGAGGCACGAGCGACTGCGCCAAAAGCGACGAAGCCATGATGCCGAGCACGTTCGCCGTGCGGATCGTGTCATCCCAGTCGAACCGTCCCTCACCCAATACGAGACGGACGATCTGTGCGCGCAGGATGAGGAAGGCGGCCGTCATGGGCAGAATGAGAAAAACGATCTTGCGCGCCGTGGATCCGAGGACTGCTTTGAACGACTCCGCATCCTTCGCACTTGCCGCGCGTGAAAGCGACGGGAAGGCCGCGACCGCAAATGAGATGGCAACGATTCCGATGGGAACGGTCTGCAGGTTCGTGGCCAAATTCAGAACCGCGATCGACCCCACAGCAAGACCGGACGCGAGGGTCAGGATGATGATCTGGTTTACCTGCGTGATAGCCAAACCGGCCGTTCGCGGCGCCATGAGCGCGAGAATGCGCCGTACGCCTTCATGGCGGAAACTCGGGAACGGAACGCGTTCAAGCCCAACCCGGAGCGCCACGGACGCCTGGACGACGAGGTGAAGCGCGGCGCCGATGACCACGCCCCACGCGAGGCCCATCGGACCGATGTTCGGAACGAGGAGCACGACGCCCGCGATGATCCCGACGTTGTAAAATACGGGTGCGAGCGAAAATGCAATAAAACGACGCGTAGCCTGCAACACCCCGCCCATCACGGCGGAGAGCGCCAGGAAAAACGTGGAAAGGAACATCACGCGTGACAGTTGCACGGTGAGCGCCATCTTCGCCGGGCTGAACCCCGGCACCGTGAGCGGCACGAGGTTCGGCGCAGCGACGATCAGAACGACACAGAGAATCGCCATCACGGCACCGACCACGGATAAAACGCGTTCCGCCAGCCGCCATGCCTCACTTCGATCGCGTTTCTCCAGATATTCCGTGAAGACGGGGATGAAGGCGGCGGACAGTGCCCCTAAGATGACGAGGTTATAGAGAAAATCCGGGATACGGAACGCCGCATAGTACGCATCGAGGACGTCTCCCGCTCCGAAGGTGCTTGCCAGTACGCGGTCGCGCAATACCCCCACGAGGCGCGACGCCAAACTCGCGGCCCCGACGATCAACGCCGCGGTCGTAACATTCTCCGTTTCACCGTTCCAGAGTTTGGAGAAAATGCGAAACATGAGGGGAGGGGAATAGGGACTGGTACATGGGGACTGAGTCACGGAACTGTCGATGTCGTTCCAGTCCCCATGTACCAGTCCTCAGTTCCCAGTTCCTAGTCCCCAGTTTCATGACTTATTCAAACTCCTCTTGCAGCTCCAGTACCGCCCAAACCTCGTCTCCCGCGATTTCGATGGCGATCGGCTTCAAAGCCGTACCCTCCGGCGCCTGTCCTGACATGCGCATCCCCGTCTTCGGATCAAACTCTGCCTGGTGCCATCCGCAACGGAACAGACATCTGCCGGAAACGAGACTGACCGGACCTCCCATGTGCGTACAGCGGTTCACGTACCCCTTGATCTCGCCCCCGTCATTGTACGCGATGCCGTTGTGAAACGAAACCGCGCGACCTACCGCAAGGTCGTTCACATGACACACCTTAATCTTTCGTTGGAGCATTGAATCGAATGACGAATGTCTAATGCCTAATCCTGTCAGCAAGATCCGTCATGAGACATTCGGCATTAGGCATTCGTCATTTCTTTCCGCCGCCCATCTCATACCGAAACGGTGTTTTCTTCTTGAACGGCCCTCGCGTGACCATGCGCAGTTCCGCGAACAGATACTTCATTGCAATTCCCCACCGCCCGTCCCTGTCGAAGCGGCGAACGGAGACCTTGATGGGATGCGACTTCAGGATATTGAACCGCCTGCCCATGCGATGCGCGCGCTGCACGTAGTCCATGTCTTCGGCGAACACCACGTCTTCATCGAAACCCTCAATACCTTCGTGCGTGTGACGCCTTACGAGTATACAGAACCCCGGCGCGTGCGGACGTATGCGTTCCGTGGCCTGCACATACGCGTTGTAGGCGCCATGGAACACGCGATCGATCGGTCGTTTCGAGAGCGGCGCCACCTTGCACGTGGCTACGTCCGCCTTGCGCTCGTCCAGCTCCACGATAACGTCGCGCAGGTAATGATGACTCGGGAGAACCACGTCCGCGTCGAGGAAAAGGAGTAGTTCGCCCTGCGCATGGAGCGCGCCCTCGTTCCTTCCCTCCCCGGGCATCCCCCCTTCGACCACGCGCGCACCCCACTCCTCCGCGATCCGGCGCGTGCCGTCGTTCGAGTGCGCATCGGCCACAATCACCTCGTAGTCCGTAAACGTCTGTTCTTTAATGGACGCCAAGAGCCGCGGAAGATGCACTTCCTCGTTTTTCGTGGGGATGATGATGGAGAGGCGGGGCATCTCTTTTGTCATTCAGAGGGCCGTCCGCGGCCCGAGGAATCCCTTTCAAACCGCAAACGACTTATCGATTCAGCACCACGTACGCTGTGATGGCCGTAGCGATTGCTACGTTGAGTGACTCTTTCTGCCCACGCTGACGAATGGACACGATATCATCACACCGCGCAAGCTGCATTGCCGTCAAACCTTCGACTTCATTCCCAACCACGAGCGCCATCGGAAACTGCGGAACGTACCCCGCGAGATCGGAGGCCCCTTTCGCCGTTTCAAGTGCAACGAGCCTCGTCCCGTCTCGGCGTAGACGTTCGAGACACTCGATCGGATCCGTCACGTGCTCCCACGGAACGGTCGTCTCGGCGCCGAGCGCCGTCTTTTTCGCCATCGAGTGTTCGGGCGTGGGCGAATACCCCGTGAGCCAGATTTTATTGACGCCGAGCGCATCCGCCGTGCGGAACAATGCGCCTACGTTCTGCGCGGAGCGGATGTTTACGGCGACAACTTCGAGAGTGGGCATCGAGCGCTAGGGTACGCCTCGCATACCGCTCCGGCAACTGAAGGATCATAAAATGAACGGACGGTAGAGAAACCGTCCGCTTATGAAGAACCGTTTGGGATGACAAACGCGCCGCGCCGGTCGCGGCGCCAAATGACGGCGAATACGGTCGCGTCTTCGTTTCCGCTGAAAACGGACATGGCCGCCTCTTACTGGTTCGTATCCGAAAAATTGACTTCCACATCAACTTGTCAACCATAGACGACATTCCGAACATACGGTACCTTTTCGCAACCTCATGAACCCAGCACCACTGTCCACCACGACATCCTGTTCATCGTTCATGATGTAAAGTGGTGCTGAATGAAGTTCAACGATCTCGTCCGCGGTACGATTACGCGCTTCGACCAGAAGGGACGCGGCGTGTTCGATGTCGTCCGACCGAACGCGCCTACGAGGTCGATGTCCGTCCCATTCTCGACCGTTGGCGATGAAATCGAAGCCCGTTTCATCAAACGCGACCGCGGATCATTCCTCGGCGACCTGGTTCGCGTCATCACCCCGGGACCGGATCGTGTGGACGTCCCGTCCCCTGCTTTCGATAAATTCCCCGGCGCGCCCTGGCTCCATATCGGGTACGACGCACAGCTCCGCTTCAAACGAGACATGATCAACGCCGCGTTCGCTGACACACATCACGACGAGAGCGTCGAGTCAATCATCCCCTCCTCCGTGACGACCTTCTACCGCAACCGCATGGACTACGTGTTCGGCTGGGACGGGTCGCTCGGTCTCAAGGAGTACGGGTCGTGGGCGCGCTACCGCGATGTGCACAACGACATCCTGCTCTCACCCGATGTCCCGAAAATCCTCGACGTCTTCCGCGAGCTCATGCGCGTGACCGACCTGAAACCATGGGACAATCGCGACTACAACGGCGACCTGCGCTACGTCGTCATCCGCGAAGGGAAGGCGACCCGCGACCGTCTCATTGCGCTCATCGTGAAAGACGCCGCGCGCGTGAACGACGACGCGAAGCGCCTTCTCCTCGACAAACTCGATCATCTCGCCACCTCGATCGTCATCGGCGAAAACCCGCTCCAGACCGACCTCTCGTTCGCGCAGACGATCATCCCCCTCAAAGGCGACGGCACACTGACTGAGATCGTGAACGACACCGCCTACCGCATCCACCTCAATTCCTTCTTCCAGACGAACTCGACGATGGCCGCCACCCTGCAGGATATCGTGCGGGCTTCTCTCACCTCCCGTACGGGCGGGTCAGAGATCCGCCCCTCCGTTCCACCTCCCAAGCCCGTGACAATCCTGGACCTCTACTGCGGCCTCGGCTTCTTCGGTATCAACCTCGCGCAGCGTGACCCTTCCCTCCACATCTCTGGCTTCGAAGTAGACGCACAGGCCATCGAACTCGCAAAAGGAAACGCGACGACGAACGGCGTCGCCGGCCGTTGCGACTTTACCTCCGGCCCGGCTGAAGACCTGTCATGGAAAGACACGAACGCTGACGCCGTGATCCTCGACCCGCCGCGCGCAGGTCTCCATCCGCGCGTCGTGAAGACGCTGCTCGACAGAAAGCCGCCGGTCATCGTCTACGTTTCCTGCAACTACCATCGTCTCGTCGAAGAACTCAAACAGTTCAAGACGGTCTATCGCATTGAAGACATACAAGCAGTCGACATGTTCCCACACACGCCGCACGTGGAGGTGGTGGTGAGAATGACAGTTATCCCCAATTGACAGATCAGACGCAATTTGAGACCGAATATCTATGCATGAATCTCAAATCCTTCACCTGGAACTTCCGCGGCCGCAGGTCCCTCCGGTTCCAGGATCGTGACTATTCCCTGCCGGGTAACTATTTCGTGACGATCTGTACGAAAGGCAGGGAGTGCCTGTTCGGAACCGTACAGAACGGTGTGATGCAGTTGAACGACGTTGGCCGGATTATCGAACGCGAATGGCTACGTACCGCAGAAATCCGTCCGAACGTATCCCTGGGCCCATGGGTCATTATGCCGAATCATGTCCACATGATCGTGACGATTCGTGATAGCGAAGAACCACGATATAGGACGGTAGGGGCGCACTGCGTGCGCCCCGATGAGAATGAATCAATCGTCATGCTCGGAAACAGTTTTCCATCATCCCACCCCATTTCCGTCGAT
>DATMXG010000083.1:0-6841 GCA_035561755.1 Methylomirabilis sp. (SeqCode) | reverse complement strand
GACTGAACCCTGCGATGGTACTCCCCGCCTCACCGAGAAAAATAGACCCATGACGGTTGTACCCGAGGAATCCCAGGTGAACGCTGGCGACCATGAGCGCCATGAGCGCGATGAGCGGCTGAAAATAGGCTTCGGACGAAGCGAGCGCGGCGATGAGCGCCCCGCTGATAACCGTAAGGCCAGCCACGAGACCATCCAAGCCATCCAGAAATTTCATGGCATAAGTGACAGTCAGGAGCCACAGGATCGTCACAATGTCGGCCGGAAGCGCGGTCGACACGGCCATGCCCATCCATGTGAACGAAGGACGGATCCATACGAGCGAGAGAGCGCCCGGACCGAACGGATTGCTGACCTGCGCGATCCCGCTGCCAGACGCGACAACAACGAAGGACGCGATGAATGGAAATAAAAACTGCTGCCATGGCTTCAGGTTAAATCGGTCGTCGAGAAGCCCGCCCGTCATGAGAATGAGTATGGCGACAATAAATCCGATCAGCTGCAGGTCGCGCAATTCCTTTCCGTCAACGTATGCAAATAGGAACACGAACGAAACTACGAGCGCCGTGCCCGTGGCGAGCCCTCCCCAGAGCGCCGTCGTAGTTTTGTGGATCTTCCTCCCGCCCGTGGGCCGATCCACGGCCCCGAATGAAAACGCAAAACGCCGAACGAGCGGTGTTAGGCTCGCGGAGAGAACGATTGAGAGGAGGACGAGGAGAGGGAGGGCTTGCTGCAATTCCATATGGATACCCGTAAAGGCACAAAGACCCAGAGGAAAACCCAACGTACAATAACTCAAATACACAAAACATCCGAATGTCGCTTTTGTGTTTTTGTGACTTGGGTCTTGTGTATTTCCCTGAGTCTTTGGGTCTTTGTGCCTTTACGGGTGCGCATGAAGCCACTTCGCTCAATCACGCAAGCGGTGGCGCCGTCTCGACGCGCAACGTCAAATCCGCCTGCAGCACAATGGTGTCGCGCCGTTGAACGGCTTTGCGAAGGATGAGGTCCGCGAGCTGATTGTCCACCCGCTCCTGAATGACGCGACGGAGCGGCCGCGCGCCGAACAAGGGATCGAACCCGAGCGTCGCGAGCTGTTCGACCGCGGAATCCTCGGCGCGGAACTTCATCCCCTTCTCCCCGAGACGTTCGCCGATCTTGTTTATCATGAGCCACGCAATCTGGCTCACGTCGTCCTGCGTGAGCGGCTTGAACACGATAATCGCGTCAAAGCGGTTCAAAAATTCCGGCCGGAAGATACCCTTCAACTCGCGTTCCATGAGCGCTGTTTTCACCCTCTCCATATCCGTCCCCTTACGGACTTCGTCCTGAATAAACTGCGTTCCGGCGTTGGACGTGGCGATGAGTACCACGTTCGTGAAATCGATCGTACGCCCCACGCCGTCCGTAAGGCGCCCATCGTCCATCACCTGAAGGAACAGGTTCAGGATGTCCGGGTGCGCCTTTTCTATTTCATCCAAAAGCAGAATCGTGAACGGATTCTGACGCACGGCTTCCGTGAGCAGGCCGCCACGCGTGTCACCCGGCGCCCCGATCGCGCGGTGGATAGATGAGGCATCCTGGTATTCCGACATGTCCATGCGCACCATGGACTGGTCGCTGCCGAAGTAAACGGACGCGAGGGATTTCGACAACTCAGTCTTGCCTACGCCCGTGGGTCCGAGAAAGAGGAAGTTCGCGATGGGACGCTTCCCCTCGCGTAGTTCCGCACGCGCCCGCCGCATGGCCTGCGCGATGACTGTGACCGCAGCCTCTTGGCCGATCACACGCTTGTGCAGCTCTCCCTCAAGGTTCAGGAGTTTCTGCGACTCGTCCGCGCCGACGGCTTCCACGGGGATGTGCGACTTGTCATGCACGATCGAAGCGACGTCTTCGGCCGTGACAAACGTCCGTTCACCACGGGCTTTGCGCGCGAGGACCGATGCTTCGCGAAGAACATCAAGGGCTTTTTCCGGCAGCGCCCGGTCATGCAGATATCGTCCGGCTAAGGTAACGGCCTTCTCAATGGACGCGAACGAGAAGAAAACCTTGTTCTGGTACTCGATGCCGCCGCTCTTCGCCATGCATACGCGGATAGACTCGTCGTGCCCCATCTCGTCGATGTTCACGCGCGTGAGCTTGGCGCCGAGCGACCGTCGCTCGATGTACTGGGTGTAGGCGTGCGGCGTGGTAGTTCCAATGGCGACGAAATATCCCTTGTCGAGCTCCGTGGACAGACTCTCGGCCAGATCGAGTGGCCCTTGAGACGTGCCTCCTGCGAGCGACTCCACGCCATGCAGCACAAGGATGATGTTGCCGGAAAGCGAGACCTCTTCAAGGATGGCGAACAGCCGCTCGGCCGCAAGTCCCGGATCTCCTGCAGCGATGAGCTGCGGAAGGTTGATTGAGACGAGACGACGGTCGAAGAGTTGCGGCGGAATATCTTCTTCCACCATACGTCGGGCAAGGCCCTCCACGATCGCGGTTTTGCCCGTTCCGGGTTCGCCTACGAGGACGACCGAACGTCGACCGCTCTCAATGGCGCGCAACAGTTCGGCCATTTCGCGATCACGTCCGATGAGCGGCTGGAGGTACCCGTTCCGCGCAGAGAGCGTGAGGTCCTCGCTGAACCGATCCAGGAGCGGTGTCTGTCGCGCGGTCATGGCGCGATTCATGGCCGTAGCGGGTTTGTGCATTGCGAGCGCCACGAACCGCTCATGATCTTCACGGAGCTTGTCTTGTAGACGAATCCACTCGGCCACGTGAACCACGTGGTCCGACGGGTACCCGAGGCTATCGAGGAGATCCTGCAGCTTCGGTTCGCTTCCGAACGTCTGGAGGAATATCTCGATCGTGGACACGTGCTTACGCTGCTCGAGCCGCGCGTCCGCGTATGCCATCACGAGCGCGCGCTTCACGTCTCGAGAAAGCGAAACTGATGCGGAAGAACCGGCGGAAGCCGCATGAACAATATTTGCGAGCGGATCCTTGAGCGTATCGAACGGAAGGCCCAGACGCGTCATGAACACCGCGCCCGTATTGGACGCGATCGCAGCTGCGAACAGATGGATCGGCGTGACTTCACTTCGCTTCAGGTTCTTCGCCAGCGTGTACGCATGACCGATCGTTTCCCACGCATCATCCGAATAGTACGGGCTCACGTCGAACCGGTGCGTTTGTCGCTCGGATGCGCCCTTGTCGTACGCTGAAAGCTGAGCCTTCGTCTTGCCCCAGTTCGGCAACAATCGGACGTCACGCGAGTACTCCACGAGGCGGAAGATGATGTAGCAGTCCAAAAAGACGCCGAGCCAGAAGAACGTCACTTCCGGGTACCCGGCGGTCCAGAAATTCAGCGTGAGCGCAACTGCAATCCGGTCGAGTCGCGCGAGCCGCCACACAAAGCCGGCGAGCGTGAGAAGCGACACGACGATGAGCGCAAGATGAAAGAAAACGCTGACCTGCCGCTTGATCTTTCGAAACGCGAGCGCAAAGTCGTCAATCGACGCCCCCCACACAAGGAGTCCTTCCTGCGACGGGAGGCCGAGGCCGGATCCTCCGCACGCCGCGCACATCGAAGAACGGGACGGTTCGCCCTGGCACGAGCTGCAGAGTATGACATCTGGACGAGCCTGTTCAGGCATAGACGATGCATTAATCCGACATGCGGGATCACGCTCCTCCGGACACACGATCCGAAACGAACCCGAGCGCTCCGCTCTGCAATCCCAGAAGAAGCGCGACCGGCGGCGTGAGAAGCCACAGGAAAACGCCGATCGCATAGATGAACGCTTCAACTGCAATCGCGATCGAACGACCTACGAGCACCACGAACCGCATGAACACGGAGATAATCCGTCCCCAGATATCGTGCTGTCCGTACATGGGAACGAAAAAGTTCCGGATCCAGATCCGGAACGCGTACCCCTGCGACCGATACTTCAATGCCGTAACAGCCTTGGACGAGACGAGTGAGAGCCCTTTCGTGTACCACCACACAGGGAACCACACGATGCTCCCCAGGAGATCGACGAACAGCAACTGCGCAACGGCGCCAACGCGTGAATTCACTGATAGAGTATATCACGAATCCGACGTTCACTCAGGTAGGTTTGGAGTTGATGCAAGATACTTCGTCTTTCGGAATTGATGTTTAGTCCTTTGTGCTCAGTGTCTCGTGCCTAGTGCTTGGTGCCTAGTGCTTGGTGCGGCACTAGGCACATCGCACCAAGCACAAAGGACTAAGCACTAGGCACGAAGCCCTTTGTAACAGTTACAATGGACAATACACGAAGCAGCAAGCCCCTCTCATATTCGTAAAAAGAAACGCCTCAGGCCTGTTCAAACCCGAAGCGTCCAGGGTGTTGCACCCTAATTTCCCTTTCTCACCTGGCGAGGGCGTACGAATGGCCGGCGACGTTCAAAGAATCGATCCGTTGCACGGCCACGAACCCGAGCGATTGCGCGCGATCCGACATCTGCTGCACGGACGAGAGCGTTGCAACCTGCGTTTCCAGGGCGCGAGAATCGGTGCGCAGTCGCTCTACGCGCTGTTCAACGTCGCGAAGCTGAAACCCTTTCGCGGATGCCGTGATCATGAAACCGGCGTAGGTGATGGCACACGCGAAGAACGCTGCCCACAGGAGAACATACCACCCGAGATGGGCGTGCTCCGCGAGCTGTCGACCGATCGGTTGCGAAAGACCGAATCGTTCATGCGGCCTCGTCATGGTGAGGGCGTAAGAGTGGGACATGTATTTATTTTTTTTTGACTTGGGTGTTCGTTTCTCTGTATCTCGACGGACGATTCACGACTGACATACGGACGACCCGTCGTGTCGCCCTATATTTTTTCCGCCACCCGTAACTTCGCGCTGCGCGAGCGCGGGTTGCGTTGCACCTCCTGCCCCGATGGCGTGATCGGCTTCTTCGTGACCACCACCCAATCCCCGCCCGACAGCGCCTCTTTCACGAGGCGATCTTCGAGCGAGTGGAACGTGATAATCGCGAGCCGTCCTCCCGAACGGAGCACGCTCGCGGAGGCCGTGATTGCCTGCCGCAGGCTCTCCAGTTCGTCATTCACGACGATGCGGAGCGCTTGGAAGGTGCGCGTTGCCGGATGAATCGTTCCTCGCGCCCGGGCCCCTTCCTCCGAAGCCCGGACATGAGACGATGGGATTGACGCATTGATCACCGCTACCAGATCGAGTGTGCCGATGATCCGTGAGGCGCGGCGTGCCTGGACAACACCATGAGCAAGGCGTCGGGCATACCGCTCCTCACCGAACATTCGCAATACACGTTCAATCTCACTCTCTGTCCAGCTGTTCACAATCTCTGCTGCCGTGAGCCCATCCTCATTCGCCTTCGGGCCCAGCCGCATATCGAGCGGTCCGTCGACGAGGAAGGACAACCCCTTCGCAGGATCCGCCAGTTCATCGCTCGAGAACCCGAGGTCGAGCAGAATCCCATCGAACGGGGCCATCCCGCGCTCGGTCGCGACACGATCAAGGTGTCGGAAATTCTCCTCGGCGACCGACCACCGCTCTCCGTATGCCGCGAGTCGCTTCTTCGCACCCGTGATCGCCGCTTGGTTCACGTCCAGCGACAGCACGCGCCCATCCGGCGCCGACGCCTTGAGCAGCTCCTCGGCGTGGGTTCCTCCGCCCAGCGTTCCATCGAGGTACGTTCCTCCAACCCGGGGCTGGAGCGCCTCGATCGCTTCACGTGTGAGGACTGCGACATGGGTGGTCATACGATGTGCATCGTTTTGAGACGTTTCGTCATTCGCCATTCGAATTTCGAATTTTCGTCTCAAACCCCCCTATCCCCGAGGCGTTCCGCAATTGCGTTACCCTCGGCTTCCGTCCTCGCGCTATATGCGCCCCACGTTTCCTCGTTCCAAATCTCGAGCCGGTCATAGAGACCGGTGATGACGACGCGTTTCGAGAGGTCGGCGTACGACCTCAGATATGGCGGGATGGTAACGCGGCCGGAGCCGTCGATTTCCACCTCCATGGCGCCCGCAAGCATGAGTCGGGCGAACGCGCGCGTATCGGACTGGCCGAGCGGGAGAGCGGCAAGCTTCTGGGCCAACCGCTCCCACTCTGTTTTGGGATACAGGAAGAGTGAATGATCCAGCCCCCGCGTCACGACGGCGCCGTTGGCCAAGTCGGTGCGGAATGAAACTGGAACCGATACCCGGCCTTTGTCATCGAGAGTGTGATGGTATTCGCCGATGAACATAAAAGCCGGGATCTCTTCCCGCTTGATATTTCCCACCCTTCACCACTTGCTGCCATTCTATGCCACTACGTCATCACGGTCAAAGGTTTACGTACCACTAAAAACGCGCTAACTACAGCGCATTTATTGTTCTATTTCCGTTTCAATGTGGATAGGTCATTTCCCACTTGACCACTATTTTGAAATTTGAGACTGAATATCTATACATGAACACAACGACCTTCACCTAGAACTTCCGCGGCCGCAGGTCTATTCGGTTCCGCGACCGGGACCATTCCCTGCCGGGCGACTATTTCGTGACGATCTGTGCGCGAGAACGAAATGCCTGTTCGGAACCGTACAGAATGGCGTCATGCAGTTGAACGACGTTGGCCGGATCGTCGAACACCAATGGCTCCGTACCGCAGAAATCCGACCAAATGTATTCCTGGGTCCATGGGTGATCATGCCGAACCACGTCCACATGATCGTGACGATTCGTGATAGCGAAGAACCACGATATAGGACGGTAGGGGCGCACTGCGTGCGCCCCGATGAGAATGAATCAATCGTCATGCTCGGAAACAGTTTTCCATCATCCCACCCCATTTCCGTCGAT
>DATMXG010000082.1:0-4448 GCA_035561755.1 Methylomirabilis sp. (SeqCode) | reverse complement strand
AACGCCACGATCTGTTTCAGGCCATGCTGGCCGGTAACTTCACGGTCCGTCAGACCGAAGCTCGCGTTCCGCATCCTCGTCGCGCGCGGTCGATGGCGTCCACCGACCCCAACCTACTCGATGCCGAGCGCCGTCTCCGTGAGTCTCTCAGTCATCGGGTGGAAATCAAACGGTCGCCGAACGGGGCGGGGGAGATCAGGATCGGGTTTGAAAATGATGAGGACCTTCGTGATTTAACGGAAAGGCTTTCTTAAAGCGTTATTCCGACCTAGTCCCCGCTTCGCTACGCTCGGAATGACAAAAGTGGCGGGTTACTTCCCTCCAGGTATCAGCCCCTTGATCCAGCTCCGGATACTCGATTTCGCGAACTGGCGAATGCGTCCGCGGGCATGGCGTGTCTTCACGAATTTGAGCCAATCGGGATTCGGACCCTTGCGCGACTTGTCTGCGACGATTTCCACCATGTCGCCGCTTTTGAGCGTCCTGTCCAACGGCGAAATCTCATCGTTGACCTTCGCGGAGGCGCACCGGTTGCCGAGGTCGGTATGGATGGCATACGCGAAATCCACGGGCGTTGAATCTTCCGGCAGGTCGATCACGTCGCCCGTGGGCGTGAACACGAAGATGCGGTCGCGAAACACGTCGATCTTTACTTCCTCGAGTGCGTTTAGGTACTGTCGTTTATCGGCAATTTCGCGCTGGAGCTCCGTGAGCTGTTCCATCCATTTTGTCTCCTGCGACTCTATCTCCGTGTTCTTGGCACGTGCCTTCGCTTCGTCGTACTGCCAGTGCGCCGCAATACCGAATTCGTTCATCTGGTGCATCTCGAGTGTACGAATTTGGAACTCCACGATTTCGCCGTCGTCGCAGAACACCGTGGTGTGGAGAGAGCGGTATCCGTTCGGTTTGGGCTGTGCAATGTAGTCTTTGATGCGCCCTTTGAGCGGCGTCCATATTCCGTGGATCACGCCGAGCACCGCGTAACAGTCGGCAATCGTGGGCACCACCACGCGGATCGCCATGATGTCGTAGATCCGCGCGATATCGCGGTCGTGTTTCAGGAGTTTGCGGTAGAGCGAATAGAGATGCTTTGAGCGGCCATGGACGCCTGCGTCGCGTATGCCCGCGGTTGCGAGGATTTCCCGCGTCTTCCCGATGACTTTGTCCAAATACTCCCGCTTGCCCTCGCGCGTAGCCCGAGCGAGATCCACAGTCCATGCATACTCCTTGGGGTAGACGTATTGAAACGACAGATCCTCGATGCGACCCTTCACCTCTCCCATGCCGAGCCGATTGGCGATGGGCGCAAAAATTTCGAGCGATTCGAGCGCCACGCGGTACTGCTTCTTCGGCGGGATCGCCCCCAGTGTTTCAAGGTTGTGGAGCCGGTCCGCGAACTTGATGATGACCGTACGCACGTCCTCGGCCATAGCCAGGAACATCTTGCGCATGTTCTCGAGGTAGCGCTCTATTCCGCGGTAGCGGAGCTTTCCGAGTTTCGTGATGCCGCGTACCATGCCGGCAACCTCCGCGCCGAACCGTTCCTCGATGTCCGAAAGCGAGCGTTGCGTGTCTTCCGGCACGTCATGAAGAATACCCGCGATGATGATCGGGGAAGGCAGCCGCATTTCCGCCAGGTTCATGGCGGTTGCGAGACAGTGAGTGACGTACGGCTCACCGGACACACGCTTCTGCCCGCCGTGCGCTTCGTCCGCAAATGCATACGCGGCGCGAATCTGGTCGGTGTCCGCGTTCGGGTCGTACGCTTGGATGTTCGAGATGAGGTCGTCGATCGTAGGCACGGGATCAACCATAGGCGCCGTTTCGATTTTTTGCAAGGTTATAATATAGGGGGGTCGAATGATTACACATTACAAATGACTGCACATGAATATACGAACGACGAAAAAGTTCTAAGAACGTTCGTCGTTCGTATATTCATGTGCAGTCATTTGTAATGTGTAATCATTCGACCCCCCTGTTCACGTTCATCCCCTGAAGTATCGCCAACGTCACTCCATCGTTTCTTCTCGCGGTTTCGAAAATCCGCATCCTTCCTTGGCGCAGTACAGCTTCGTCTTTTTTTTCAGAATCGGCCACCCGTCATTCGGGCACTTCTCTTCTGTCGGAGCATCCCAGAAGGCTTGATCGCATTCCGGGTATCGGTTGCAGGAGAAGAACGTCTTGCCCTTCTTCGTCCGTTTCTCGATGATCGTGCCTTTCCCGCACAGGGGGCACGTGATGCCCGTGGACTTCTCGATGCTCTTGATCGTCTTGCACTCGGGGTAGCGCGAGCAGGAGAGGAACGGGCCGAAGCGGCCGATCTTTTTTACCATCATCGCGCCACACGACTCACACTTCTCGTCCGTCGGCTCCGGTTCCGGACGAGCCGCCTCGCCCTTCATCGGTTTTGTATTTTTACACTCTGGGTATCCGGTGCACGCGAGAAATTTCCCGAAACGTCCACGCTTCACGGTCATTGGCTTGCCGCACTTGTCGCACGTTTCGCCGCTCGCCTCGGCTTCGGCTTCCTTGGTGAGTTCTTGTTCCTTCGATACGAGGTTCGCATGGAACGGGCCGTAGAAGGCCTCGAGGAGCGGGCGCCACTGCATTTCACCTTCGGCGATCTTGTCGAGCGAGGCTTCGAGACGAGCCGTGAACTCGAGGTCTACAATGTCTGGGAAATGCTTCACTAGGAGGTCGTTCACGTCGAACGCCACGCCTGTCGGAATCAGCCGCTTGCGGTCATCGCGTTCCACATAGCCGCGTTCGATCAATGTCCCGATTGTAGATGCGTAGGTGGATGGACGACCGATGCCTTCTTCTTCGAGCGTCTTCACGATAGAGGCGTCCGAGTAGCGCGGCGGCGGTTCGGTGAAGTGCTGCTTGCCGTCGATCGAAACCGCTTCGAGCGTTTCGTCCTGCTTCAATTCGGGAAGCACCTTTTCCTTATCCTGGTCCGGATAGAGTTTCAGGTACCCGTCGAACGTGACGCGCTGCCCGGTGGCACGGAAGGTGGCGTCTCCGCCCGCGATGTCCACAGACGTACCGAGGAGTTTCGCTTCGGGCATCTGCGTGGCGACCGCGCGCTGCCAGATGAGACGGTAGAGTTTGAGCTGCCCTGCGTCGAGGTACGGCGCCAGTTGGTCCGGCGTGCGGCTCGCGTCCGTCGGGCGGATCGCTTCATGCGCTTCCTGCGCGCCCTTGCTCTTCGTTTTGTAGCGGCGCGGTTCGTCGAGTGCATAGCGGTCTCCGTATTCCTTCGTGAGGAACGCCTTCGCGTCCGTTACGAACCTGTCGGACAGGTTCACGGAGTCCGTGCGCATGTAGGTGATGAGACCTACCTGGCCTTCGGCGCCGAGCGGGATGCCTTCGTAGAGATGCTGAGCGAGCGTCATCGTCTGCTTGCTCGTGAATCCGAGCCGCGTGTTCGCGGCCTGTTGAAGCGTTGAGGTAGTAAACGGCGGGGGAGGCGACGCCTTCTTTTCCTTCTCCGTGACGGATGACACGGTCCATGAGGCCGTCTGGATGGCGTTTAAGATCGCATCTGCATCTCCCTTGCTCTGAATGCCCATCTTGTCGAGCGTTGCACCATTCCAGGTGTGTAGCTTCGCGTCGAACGACTGGTCCGCGTTATGTTTCTTGAATGCGCCTTCGATCGTCCAGTATTCCTCGGGCACGAACGCTTTGATCTCGCGCTCGCGCTCCACGATGAGACGGAGCGCCACGGACTGCACGCGTCCGGCCGAAAGTCCGCGCTGAATCTTGCGCCAGAGGAACGGTGACAACTCGTAACCCACGAGACGGTCCAAAATCCGGCGCGCCTGCTGCGCGTCTACGAGACGCGAGTCCAGATCGCGCGGGCGTTCGAGCGATTCCTTGATCGCTTCCTCGGTGATTTCGTGGAACGTGAGGCGCTTCAGTTTGTTCGGATCCACGTCCAGAATCTGCGCCAAATGCCACGAGATAGCCTCGCCTTCGCGGTCTTCGTCTGTGGCGAACAGAATCGTATCGGCTTTCTTTGCCGCGTCCTTCAGTTCTTTTACCTTCGTTTTGCTCTTCACGGGAATGGTATAGGACGGCTCGAAGCCGTGCTCCACGTCCACGCCAAGTTTGGATTTCGGCAAATCGCGCACGTGGCCGTAACTGGCGAGGACCTTGTAGCCCTTGCCCAAAAACCGCGTGATGGTTTTTGCTTTGGTCGGAGACTCAACGATGACGAGTTTCATGGGAGATGATGAAGAGGATACACGAAATTGTAGGGTGTCTACCATTTATCGAGCGACGTGTCAATCGCCAGTAGCCTTCCCCGCATTCTAAACTCAATGCACCACCCATTGATCCCTTCAAAACCCCAGTGGATTGTCCGCTAGGCCAGATCCAGAGAGGATACGAGCCTATGCGAGGCCAGCCTCTCACGCTCTATGAACGGGAAAAGATCGAGCTTC
>DATMXG010000081.1:0-8864 GCA_035561755.1 Methylomirabilis sp. (SeqCode) | reverse complement strand
GAGCGATATTCGCCTGCGTTTCTCCTGTTGCCAGCCCTCGGCTGATCTCCTCTCGTTCGTTGTCAGAAAGTCGTTGGTACGTTCCTTGTTTCATATGGAGTGAATGTATCACCCCGTTGCGCTAGATTGTTGACTCCAAGTAATAAACGCACATGTTCGCCTCGCGGCGGGCGAGAGTGCGGTGGCGCCAACCGAAACCCCCCGCGGATACGGGGGGCGTGGGATGGTGCACCCCAGACGATTCGAACGTCTGACCTCTTCCTTCGGAGGGAAGCGCTCTATCCAGCTGAGCTAGGGGTGCGGGCGTGGCGATGATAATGAAGATATTCGGTTCCGACAAGAGACGTCACCGGTGGGAATTCGTTGACAGTGGTTCAATTTTTCGATAATCTCTCGCCGCATTATCAACGATGCGTCGCTAGCTCAATTGGTTAGAGCAGGGGCCTCTTAAGCCCAAGGTTCCCGGTTCGATTCCGGGGCGACGCACCATCCAAAACCCCCCGCATCCGCGGGGGGTTTTGGATGGTGCGTCGGGCGAAGCGATCTGGCGGGATGGCGGGCCGTATCAACACATCGCGCAGAGTGCATCATCGAACCCAAGCTTCACCATTCCGGAGTTTCCACTCGGTATTTGCAATGTGCTATACTATCGCCATCTAAGTCCTCATTACTCTTATCTGTTCATTCGTATGGCAGAAACAAAGACCAAGAAGTCCAGCCGCCGTGGCGGCAAGGCGGCGAATGCACCCGCGCCATGCGGGCCGGGTTCCACGTGTGGCCATTCCGGGTGTGAAGGCACGTGCAGGGTACGGTACGTCGGGCCCACTTCCCACACACGCGATCATCACGTGCAGGAAGCTGCACAAGGCGCACGGCATGTATGGACGGCGGCCATCGTCGCCGGACTGGCCGTGGTTCTCACCGGCACGATCGCGTTTTCCGCAGCCGACGCGGCCACGGAAAGGGTGAAGCTCACGGAGCACCAGCAGATCCTGCGGCGTCTTGAGAACGTGGAACGTATGGTAAAAGATCTCCATAAGAAGTTCATCGGTCAGGACACCGGGGCCAACCCGCCCGGCCAGAAGGATCAGGCGTGCGTGAAGACATGTCAGGGGAACATGACGGCCTGCAAGACTACGGCTGGTGAGGATGCGACTTCGCGTCAGGCGTGTGCGGATACGTACGAATCGTGCGTGAGAGCATGCAAGACATCGACCGCCACGACGACGGTCCAGTAGTCGCATCATGACGAAGCATGGAATCGGAAGTTCGTAATCCCGTCCACGGAGAATAATTACCGCTCGCGTTTCTTTCGAAACCGAGCGGTTTTTTTGTTGTCCCCTCGGGTCTTGCCTTGTGTGTGGATATCTGCGTATCGGGTCTGCTATAATTATTCGTACCTCGGAAACCCAGCCGTATCATGCGATTGGGACGAAAGGGGCGGAATCCGGAGTCGGTGTCTCCTGGCGAGGATGCCCGACCGGCCGGATGCCGCCCTTTTCGTTTATCAAAGGACGAGGAACAATGGACGAGAGGGAAACCCGTACCGAGATTCGTTTACTCATATATATGCAATTACCTTCCGGTTTGGTGAACCGACTGAAGTCCCGTACGAACGCGAAGGGTCACGTGATGATGGACGTAAGCCGGATCACGGAGAACGTGTACGTGGGCACGAACGCGTGCTGTCAGGTTCACTACACGCGGATGCTTCTGGACAAGGGCGTTGCGCACGACCTGTCGCTCGAAGGGGAGCGCGTGGACGCGCCCTACGGCGTTGAGTCGTACCTCTGGCTTCCCACGCCGGATCACACGGCACCCACCCGCCAGTCGCTTGATCTTGGCATCGCGTATATTCGCGAAGTTATCCGCAGCGGTGGCAAGGTATTCATCCACTGCACGAACGGCCACGGACGCGCGCCCACCATGGCGGCGGCGTGGCTCATCTCTCAGGGGCGAAGCGTAGACGAGGCGGTCTCGACCGTTCGCGCGGGACGGAAGGAGATCCATATTGAACCGGCGCAGATGGAGGCGTTGAAGATGTTTGCATCATGACTCCAGAACGAGAAGCGCGCATCGCGTCCGCCATGGCGCGTCGCCAGCGCGACCTGCACGCGATCATCGAAAACGTGGATGACCCGCACAACCTCGGCGCCATCCTCAGATCGTGCGACGCGGTTGGGGTCGGCACGGTTCACCTGATTTACCATCCCTCGACGGAGCTCGGGGCAGGCTCTGGCCACAAGACGCCGAACATGCGCGATCTGCGCACGAAGGCGGCGGCGAGCGCGGCCAAGTGGTTGGAGATCAAGACATGGAGGAGTGTGGAGGAATGCGTCGCGTTCCTGCGATCCCGGGTGGGCGCATGCGCCACGCACGTGCGATCCTCCGTAGGGGCGGGGTCTCCCCGCCCTGCAGGGGATGGCGTGGGCTGTCGTGATATGAAGGCCGGATTTCCTGGAATTGATGACCACGATGGCGGTGCGAGTCATATCCAACAGGGCGGGGAGACCCCGCCCCTACATCTCTACGTCGCGACATTGTCTTCGTCCGGTCACGCGCCGTGGGATCTCGACCTCGCGTCGCCGTGCGTGATCGCGGTGGGGAATGAGCACGAGGGTCCAACGGTTGAATTAGTCCGTGCGGCCGATGGGATCATCACGATACCGATGCAGGGGTTTGTGGAAAGTTTTAACGTTTCGGTCGCTGCCGCTATCTGTCTCGCAGAGGCGATGAGGCAGCGGATCTGTCGCGGTTCGTATCAAATGTAACAGGGGACGCGATGTTCGCGTCCCCTGTGGTTAGTAGTCGTAGTGTTCACGCTCGCGTGGAAGGTTGAGGCCGTAAAAGCGGCAGACGCGTTCGTTTTCCGGCGTGTGCGTGTGGGCGGAGAATATCTGCCATGCGGTTTCGTGCCGGTCGTATGCGTTCCCGTGGTCCTCGAGATGCTTGTTGGTCAAGGAGATGAGACCTTCGGGCTGCATGTGGGGGACTGGCGCATGGTCGAAGACCGTGATGCAGAGGCCGAAGCCGAACGTGCCCTCGCACATGACGCAGGGAAGTCCGTGCGTGGCGATCAGTGACTCGAGGCGCGACCATTCCTCTTTGGTGATGGCCCTGCCATCGCGTTCGATCCACCAGTCCCGGCAGTACGCGCGGGCGTTCGTGGTGTGATGCTTCTCCCAGAGACCGTCCCGGAGCTGTTCAATCCAGGCGGCATCATCGCGTGACAGCGGGTAGAGCGGTCGGTAACCGGATTCGGAAGGTGCGGCCATTTTGTCTCCTCGGCTGGCAGGGTGTGGTCTGCCGAGGTTCTCGTCAAGGTGCCGGCGGCTTTTTTCTACCATCATACGGGCGACCCAATGGGTCGCCCGTACAGGTGATGATTACGCCCGCGTGGCCTTCAGCGTCTCACGAAGTCGGTCGATGACGGTCTTCGACGCTTCGAGGAGCGTGGTATCCATCAAACAGCCGGTTGCGCGGTCCCTTGTCCCCGAGAGGCCGAGCGGGCGCCCGAGTTCGGCGGCTGAACGGGGCGCGGTCGCGGCAATGGTCACGCAGACGCCTCTGCCCGCGTTCGGTTCGTAGATGAGCGCGATTGTTTTTGCTTCGGGCGCATACCCGATGAGTTCGTCAATCACGTCTTCGAGAGCCGTCGCATCCGCGCCGGCGGCGATGAAGTCTTGGTGCGAGAGCACGGTCCACACGAAGCCCGTGTCGCGGTCCTGTTCCAGGCGCGCGAGTGCGCGGCCCCAGAGCTTCAGCGTGGCCACGGACCTGGTCCGCCAGAGGCCGTTCACGATCTCTTCGCGTCGCGCGCCCATGGCGATGAGCGCGCTCGAGGTCGCGAGCGTCTTCGGGGTCACGTTCGCTGTCTTGAAGCTCCGCGTCCGTGCGATCATGCCCGCGAGGAGTGCGGTCGCCAGGTCCTCATCGATCAGATTGCGGTTCCAGGATTCGAGCAGGTTGAAAAGCACCTCTGTGGTCGAGACCGCATTCAGGTCCACCAGGTTCACCTGGCCCCAGTGCTCGTTCGTGGAACTGCAGTCGATGTTCACCACGTGCGTGCGGTACAAAAATTCGGCGTGCTCGCGCGCGAGTGACCCCAATGATGCCTGATCCGGACAGTCGAGCGCGATCACGAGATCATAGCGGTCCTCGCCATTCTTGAACGTAACGTCTGACGGCATCCATTCCTTCTCTTTTGGCACGACCGTGATCTCGAGTTTCCCATCCTTCACGTCGTACATCAATTCGCCGAGCGGCGTCTTGGATACATCGAGCGTCACGTGAAACGCGCGCATGGCGCCCATCTTCCCGCGCACGTCATTCGTCCCACGCAAGAAGCTCGGCGCTTTCTTTGATTCAAATCCGGGGACCACGATGTCCACCTGCTTTCCCTGCTTCTTTAAATACAACCCACACGCCACGGCAGCGGCGAGCGCGTCCGTGGGGGCGTGATCTCTCGTGGCAATCAGGATGCGTTTCGAACGCGTAATTAATTCCTGTGCCTGTTGAGTCGCAGTGAGCGCCATGACAGTGGTGCGACAAGGAACGTCAGACGTTCCAAGCAGCGGGATACCTTATGACGATACGTCGGATGCGTCAACCCCGCACCGGTTTCGTGACATCGATCCAATACGCCATCCGGCGCCTGAAGCTACATGAGTTGTTTGTGGCACGAGATGCGTCGTCATGAACCGGTGCGGGGTTGCGGGAAAGGGCCGAAATACGTAACATTCCCGCATTCCTGCACGGGCGACCCAACGGGTCGCCCGTACGACACTGCGCGCCATGTCTCGATTTCAAGACCTCCCGAAAGCCTACGACGCGTCTTCCGTGGAAGACGCGATGTACGCGTTGTGGGAGACGTCGAGCGTCTTTAATCCGGACAAACTCTCCGGCCTGCGTCCCGACCCGTACTGCATCGTGATGCCGCCGCCGAACCGCACAGGGACGTTGCACGTTGGCCACGCCGTTATGCTCGCGATCCAGGACCTGCTCATCCGCTTCCACCGGATGCGGGGCAAGAAGGCGCTCTGGATCCCGGGCACGGACCATGCGGCCATTGCTACGCAGGTGAAGGTTGAGCAACTCCTGCGCGAGCAGGGGATGAAAGACCCGAAGAAGGAGCTTGGTCGTGAAAAGTTCCTTGAGAATGTCGTCTCGTTCGCCGATGAGTCTGCCGCCACGATCCGGAACCAAGTGCGGAAGATGGGGTCGTCGTGCGACTGGTCGCGCGAGAAGTACACGCTGGACGCCGAGCGCAGCCGCGCGGTCGTCGAGATGTTCCGGCGCATGTATGAGGACGGGATCATCGAACGCGGGTACCGGATCGTGAACTGGGACCCGCAGTTTCAGACGACGCTCTCGGACGACGAAGTCGAAACGAAAGAGGTCACGGCGAAACTGCTGACGTTTACCTACGACAAGGATTTCCCCATCGCCATCTCGACCACGCGTCCGGAAACGAAGTTCGGCGACACGGCTGTCGCGGTCCATCCGTCGGACGAGCGGTATGCGCAGTATGTCGGCAAGACGTTCACGCCGACCTTCTGCGGCAAGCAACTCACGATCACGGTCATTATAGACGACGCGGTTGATCCGGCGTTCGGGACCGGCGCGCTCGGCGTAACGCCCGCGCATTCGATGATCGACGCGGAGATGGCCGTGCGTCACGGACTCGACACGGTCATCGTGATCGGCCAGGATGGCCGAATGCTGCCCGCAGTTGGGTCGGATTTTGCCGGGCTTACGGTCGCTGAGGCGCGAATGAAGATCGAAGCGACTTTGCAATCGTCCGGGGTGCTCCAGAAGGTCGAAGACGTGTCTCAAAACCTTCCCGTTGCGCAGCGTGGCGGCGCACCGGTCGAACAATTGCCGATGAAGCAGTGGTTCATCCGCGTGGCGAAGCCGTTCATGCTTCGGCAGGACACGCTCGGGAAGTGGAAGAAGGGCGAACAAGTCACGCTGAAGGAACTCATGCGCTATGCGGTCGAGAGTGGCCAGACGACCATCGTCCCCGAGCGCTTCACGAAGATCTACTATCACTGGATCGACAACCTGCGCGACTGGTGCATCTCGCGGCAGATTTGGTTCGGGCATCGGATTCCCGTGTGGTATCACGAGCAGAAATGCGTCCCGAAACCCGGGCACGAAGGAGAGGAGTCGGAGTGCGTTGAGCTCGTCGTGTCGGTGGAGAAGCCGATCTGCGAGCATTGCGACGCGGAGTATGTCCAAGATCCCGACACGCTCGACACCTGGTTCTCAGCCGGGCTCTGGACGTTTTCCACGCTCGGGTGGCCGGACGAGACCGAATGGTCGAAGAACCGTGCGTACCACCCCACGGCCGTCCTCGAGACGGGCTACGACATCCTGTTCTTCTGGGTGGCGCGTATGGTGCTCATGAGCGCGTATGCGATCGGCGAAGTACCGTTCAAAGACGTGTACCTCCACGGCCTCGTGCGCGACGAACAAGGCCGCAAGATGTCCAAGAGTCTCGGGAACGTCATTGATCCTTTGGACGTCATTCCGAAGTACGGCACAGACGCGGTCCGCTTGTCCCTCGTGATGGGCACCACGCCCGGCCAGGACGTGCGCCTCTCCGAACAGAAAATTGAGGGGTTCAGGAATTTTACGAACAAACTCTGGAATATCTCGCGGTTTATCCTGATGCAGGTTGGCGATTCCACCGTAGGGGCGAGGTCCCCCCGCCCCGAACCGCACAGCCTCGCGGATCGTTGGATCCTGTCGCGTCTCGACGAGGTCGTTGCGAGCGTCACGTCTAAGATCGAGAAGTACGAGTTCTCGTCCGCCGGAGAGGAACTGCGCGACTTTACCTGGGGCGATCTCGCGGACTGGTACCTCGAGATCGCAAAAGTCGAAAAAGGAAAGGAAGCGATTTTGTCTCACGTATTGAAGGACACCCTCATTCTCTGGCATCCGTTCATGCCATTCGTGACGGAACATATCTGGAAGATAGCCGGATTTGAAGGGCAATTGATCGTCGCCGCGTGGCCCGCGGTAGGGGCGGATAACAAGAACGAAGGGGCGGGTCTAAGACCCGCCCGTACAAGGGATTTTGAGATATTGCGCGTTCTCATCACCGACATGCGTCGTCTCCGCGCGGATCAGGGGATCGAGGCCGCGAAGCAAGTCGAATTCGCACTGGTCGCATCCGCGGACATACGCATACTCATCGAAGAGAATGTGGAGGTCGTGAAGCATCTGGCGCGCGCATCGTCGGTCACGGTCGCTGGCGCGGTCCAGTCCGGCTGGGCCACGACGGTCTCTGGCATCACGACCATTGGTTTGAACGTGGTGGGCACCGTCGACGTGGCGAAAGAAAAGGATAAGGCGCAGAAAGAAATCGATGCCACGCGGACGTACGTGGAGGGATTGAACATCCAGCTTGCGAACGGAGAGTTCACATCCAGGGCACCGGCGTCCGTCATCTCCGGCATGAAGATGAAATTGTCAGAGGCCGAGATGAAGTTGAAGACGCTGGAGGAGAAGTTGAGGAGGCTGGCGTAAGATACGATTTTCTTAATACATGTCATCCCGACCGAGTCCCGCCGCAGGCGGGACGAGCGGAGGGACCGCTTGCGAAACCGAGACGACCCGTGTGGCAGCGAAAGGGGTCCCCTTCGGCAAGCTCAGGGCAGTCTCTCCGCTCCGTTCGCTCCCCTTCCCCCCCTCGCTTCGCTCAGGGTCAGGGTCGCTCACTGCGGTCGGGATGACGGTAGAGTAGTTGCTGCTCGGCCTCGATTCCGATAGTCTGTAGGTCAACATGCCCGCGAAATTGTCCGTTTCCACCGACACGAAGGCGATTAAGCGCTTCCTCACGAGAGGCGTGGAGAACGTGTACCCGAACCGCGATGCGGTTGAAGCGGCTTTAACGTCCGGGCGACGTCTCCGGGTGTACCTCGGCGTGGACCCCACGGGTCCGTCGTTGCACCTCGGCCACGCCATCCCGATGCGAAAGCTCGCGGAGCTTCAGGCGCTGGGCCATGAAGTGATCCTGCTCATCGGCGACTTCACTGCCATGATCGGGGATCCCACCGACAAGCTCGCAACGCGTAAACAGCTTACGCGTAAGGAGGTTCTTGTGAATGCAAAAAATTATAAGACACAGGCAGCTCGCTTCTTGAGATTCACGGGGGTGAATGCTGCAAGCGTGGAGTTCAATTCAAAATGGCTCGCAAAACTCTCATTCGCCGATCTGATCGAGATTACAGCACATTTCACGGTTCAGCAGTTAATGAGCCGCGATATGTTTCGTAAGCGTGAATATTGGCAATTAAAATGTCGTCACTGTCATAAAATGTTCTTCTCGCCGATTCAGTTTGGGAATATGGAGGCGTTCGAGTCGACAGTACTGACTGACAATACAGCGACATGTCCGAATTGCGGGAAAGATACTCAAATGGAAAAGGAGGATTTTTTAGCCCCATCTCTCTCGCCAATTTATGAGCACGAGTTTTTGTATCCGATCATGCAGGCGTACGATTCCATCGCGATGGATGTTGACATGGAAATTGGTGGAAATGACCAAACCTACAACATGCTAGCCGGCCGGACGTTGATGAAGAAGGTAAAGAATAAAGAAAAATACGTTCTTACGACGAAAATTTTAGCTGACCCCTCTGGGAAAAAAATGGGAAAGAGCGAAGGGAATATGATTGCACTCACGGACTCACCCGAAGAAATGTACGGTAAAGTCATGACATGGACCGATGAAATGATCGTGCCTGGATTCGAACTCGCGACCGATATTTCAGATTCGGAAATCGAGGAAATTCAGAGCCGTATCCTCAAGGGTGAAAATCCATTCGAGTATAAACGGCGATTGGCCCATGAAGTCG
>DATMXG010000080.1:0-3616 GCA_035561755.1 Methylomirabilis sp. (SeqCode) | reverse complement strand
GAAGCTCGATCTTTTCCCGTTCATAGAGCGTGAGAGGCTGGCCTCGCATAGGCTCGTATCCTCTCTGGATCTGGCCTAGCGGACAATCCACTGGGGTTTTGAAGGGATCAATGGGTGGTGCATTGAGTTTAGAATGCGGGTTTATCCCGCATACCTTGACCGGAACGTCGATTTCTGATAAGAACGATGGAACGCTCGCACCATCCCAACCAAGAAAGGACCTTCGCATGCGAACCTTCATCGCGATCGGCGCGCTCTTCGCGGCCGGCTGTGGCATACACAGCTATGACGCCGAAACCAAATCGCCCACGCACTCCACGATCGTGGAGCAGAAGACCGGCCCATATCACTCGTCGTCCGAAACCGCGACGAAGACTGCATCGGACTACCGCGTGTGTCTGGCGCAGGTCGACGGTCTGCCGGACAAGGAGCGTTACTGCCAGGCCAAGATCTGGGGCGGTCGGCCCGGTCAGGCCGGCTCGTACGTTGCAACCCCCTACGGGAGCTACGCTCCCTACGGCTACGGCGGATACGCCTACCGGCCGTAAGCAGCACCGCCTCTGTCGTACGGGCGGGTCTAAGACCCGCCCCACCACACACACCACCCTTTGGACCTCATCCGAAGGGTGGCTTGCTATTCCCCTATGAGAATTCCGCCCGAAATCAATGACGAAATTTGGCTTAAATAGGCCGTATACGTAGTGACAATGAGCCTTGACAATTACGCTTATCCATGCTATATTTTTACGTTCTGCGCAGACTATCTTTGCGCGGAAAGCACGTCGAAAACTGAACTCCGCCCCCTTTCAAGGGGCAGAAAGGCGAACCATGAACCGCTTGATGTACCTCGCGATCGCGGCCCTCATGGGCTGCGGCACCTCCACCACCACCTCCGTGGTCCACTCGCCAAACGGCGAAGAGGTCACGAAGACGAACAAGGGCCCGTACAGCTCGGACTCGTACTCCGAGGTGAAAACGGAGCAGGCGTTCCGAGAGTGCCGCGATTACAACGCCCCCACCATGGGGTCGAGCGGCGCGGACATGTACTGCCGGTCGCTCACCACTGGAAGCCGCGGCGTGGTTCCGATCATGCCGTTCGGCCCGTCGTCGTACCTCATGCCCGCCGCTCCCGGCGCGCACGAGTACGCTGGCTCGATCGCGGATCCGCAGGCTGCCGGGTACGCTACGGCGAATGCGCACGCGGACGCCACGTACCCCGAGGCATCCAAGAACCCCGGCGACTTCGCGCGGCGCTCCGAAGTCCGCGTGATCGTCCGCGAGGTCCACCGGCTCGGCGATGACATCGCCGCCACGGATGCGGACCTGCAGAAGCACAAGAAGAAGCCCGCGAAGAAGTAGGGGGAGCCCAACTTGATGGTCTGGTCTCAGACCCGTCCATCGTCAAACAGGAGATTCCAGATGAAGACCAAGCACATGATCGGCGTCGCGGCCATGGTGGCAGCGACGATCCTCGGCGGATGTTCCGCCAACCTCCAGATGGCGTCCGAGAACGCCACACTCAGAGCCAAGCTCGCCGAACGCGAGCGCGAGGAAGCCAAGCTCCGAGAAGAGCTCCTCGCACCAGGCGGCGCGACCGCGGCTCCGGCTGCAACCGCCACGCCAACCGCGGATGCCAAACCGGCAGCGACCGGCGCGCCGGCAACGGCCGTCGCCGCTGCTCCGCCACGCGTTGCACCGCCACCCGCGTTCCAACGCGGAGGCACGGTCGGGCCCGGCGTGGGCTACATCAACCGCGACCCCATGGACGGACGTCCGTGCGGCGGCATGTGCCTGGAGCTCCGGAACCGGAGCCCCTACTACATGCTGGTCCTGATCGACTCGCGCGAGATGACCGTGTTCGCGGGCTACGAGGCGGTCGTCCTGCCCGTGAACGGAGCAAAGCTCGGTGGAGGGCGCCATGCGCGTACGGCGTCGCTCGTTCCGCCGGGTGAAGTGGTGAAAACGGCCATGGACTCGGTGGGCAACCACCAGATCCGCGTGGTGTTCTACACCGCGATCCCGGGCCAGCCGTTCCTCCAGCCCGTGGGAATCTGGGACATGACCGAGAAGTTCCCCTACGCGGCGTTCGGCCAGTCCTACGCCTGGGGCCGATACCAGGGCGTGTATGGCCCCTCTCGGGAAATCGGCACGTACTAGCCGCCCCGCACCTTGCGGGGCGACCCAGCGGGTCGCCCCTACACTCACCGCCCACCAGGGTCACTCCTTGGTGGGCGTTTGAGTTTTAAGCACAAAATCCTTCATTGCCATATTTGGATGGGCGACGTCCCGCCGTCGGCGGGACGTCGCCCATCCAATAATGAAGCAATTTCTCAGCAAAATCCGCCCTTGACGCGCTTTCCTCTTTTTGAGACTGAATGGATATCACCACATGAAACCGCTCTTCTTAGGACAATTTTACCGCAAGTCTATACGCCTGAAAGATCATAACTATTCCCAACCAGGCGAATATTTCGTCACCGTATGTACGAACAACGGTGAGTCGAGATTTGGCGAGGTCACGGATGGCCGCATGTACGAAAATGAGTTTGGCTCCATCATCCGCTCTTCATGGCTGCAATTACCCGGCATCTACCCAGGGGTCATGTTAGACGAATTCATCATCATGCCAAACCATTTCCACGGCATCCTGATCATTGCCGAATCCGTCGTCCCCTCTGCTGTAGGGGCGGGGTCTCCCCGCCCTGCAGGGGATGGCGTGGAGCGCCAGGATATGCCGACTGGGTTTCCTGATATTATCTGCCACGATGGGGGCCCGCGTTGCATCCAACAGGGCGGGGAGACCCCGCCCCTACAGGGGGAACGCGACCATGCGGGTCGCTTCAAGAAACATGGCAACGTATCGATATCAACGCACAACCTCACGCTGGGCCAATTCGTCGCGCGATTCAAATATGAGACCACGCGGGATGTTAACCTGCTGCGGCATACGCCTGGCGTACGACTCTGGCAAAGGGATTTCTATGACCGTGTCATCCGCTCTGATAAGGAATTCCAAGCCATCCAAGATTACATCCTTATGAATCCCCTCAAGTGGACTGAAGATGAATTCAACCAATAACCAAACCCCCCGTCTGCATGCAGGCGGGGGGTCTTCGTTGCGCAACGAAGCGTTACTGGGCCACGTTGATAAGCGAGCTCAACACGAAGTTGGAAATCGCGAACGCGGCTACGATGATCACGAGGCCGATGATGGCGTTCTTGATCTGCTGCTGGGCCTTCTTCACCTTTTCGGTGTCGCCCCCGGCCGTCATCCAGTTGAATCCGGCGAGGAGGAGCAGCACGAGGAGCACGATCCCGATGAAGCCGAGCGCCACGTTGATGATGCGTCCGACGATCACGGGGAGCGTCTGCTGCTGGCCGAGACCGGCAGCGGTGCCAACGCCGTTAACGAGGTTTTGCGACGTCGTAAACGGGTTCGATTCAGCGAGCACAACGCCCGGCACGCCGAGCATGCTGCCTGCCGCAAGGATGGTCCGTCTCATGAATGTGTTCATGGTGTTCTTGATGAATGGATATTCAATCCCCTCGTTCCGACCTTTTCCCAATCTGTCTGCGGCCTGTCTGCCGGCAGACGGTGGACGGAGTGAACCGAAGG
>DATMXG010000079.1:0-19324 GCA_035561755.1 Methylomirabilis sp. (SeqCode) | reverse complement strand
AAGAGAGATCAAGCGTGTCCAAAGACAGCTGAATGATCGTCCAAGAGCTGCGCTCGACTTCTACAAACCTGATGAGGTTTTTAACAAACTCGTTGCGTTAAATTCTTGAAACCAAGAATATATGAATGTCCCATTTGTATTTTGTAACCATTCGCCTGAACCTTTTCTGGATTCGTTATCGTCCCAACCCCACCTTCTCCCGCACCATCTTCATCTTCGCGGCTGCGAGCTCTTGCGCCGCATCGCGCCCCGCGTCTAGCACGCGCATCAGTTCCTTTGGATCTTTTCGATACTCGGCAATCTTGTCGCGAATAGGCCCGACGTGTGCGATCACGGCGTCTGCCAGCGCTTTTTTCAGGTCGCCATAGCCCTTGCCATCAAATTCTTTCTCCAGGTCTTTGATCGTGCGGCCGGTTGTGTGGTGGAAGATCGTGAGCAGGTTCGTGACTGCCGGTTTTTTGTCTGGGTCGTAGACGATGTCTTTCCCGCTGTCTGTCACCGCGCGCATGATTTTCTTCCGGATGGTGTCATCATCGTCGGTCAGCGCGATGTAGTTCATGGTGGACGTTGCGCTCTTGGACATTTTTACCGACGGATCATCCAATCCCATGATGCGTGCGCCCTGTTTTTGGATGAGGGCTTGCGGGATCACGAATGTGTCGCCGAATTGCGTATTGAAACGCCGCGCGATCGTCCGCGTGAGCTCCACATGCTGCATCTGGTCCTCGCCCACCGGGACCACGGTCGTATCGTAGAGCAAAATATCCGCGGCCATGAGCGCGGGGTAGGTGAACAGGCCGACGCCAACACTATCCGTCCGCTTCTTCGATTTGTCCTTGTACTGCGTCATGCGCTCAAGCTCCGCGATCCGCGTGATGGTCCCCAGGATCCACCCCAGCTCGGCGTGTTCACAAACCTCGCTCTGGATGAAAATCTTCGACCGCTTCGGGTCGATCCCGATTGCGAGGTACGTCGCGGCGAGGTTCAGGATGTTTTCGCGCAGCTGTTTCGGGTCTTGGGCCACCGTGATCGCATGAAGGTCCACGATGCAGAAGTAGCAGGGAAATCGGTGCTGGATCTCCACCCACTGTTTGAGCGCGCCGATGTAGTTCCCGATGTGCAGGATATTGGTCGGCTGGATGCCGGAGAGGCAGAGGGATTTCATACGGGAATAGAGTGTACGCGGGGGGTGGTGATGCGTCGAGCGCATGCATAGGTGTGGATAAGGGTTGCCGGGACCGTGGTTCGTAGATCGTTGATTGTGGATCGTGGCTCTGTTGAGCGATGCGATATCATATTGACAGCGCGATTAACGTGCGTCACTGAATGGATGATATCTCATATGCAGAGCATCAAAGATCTGCGGGTTTGGCAAAGCTCATTTGAGCTGTCGAAGCTCGTGTATGTACTCACCGATCAGTTGCCAGTGTCGGAACGTGACGTTTTGTATAAACAGATGCGGAAGTGTGCGGTATCGATACCTTCAAATTTATCTGAGGGGTACAGGAGAAGAACGAAAAATGAAATGAGGCATTACACGCGTATTGCTTATGGATCGGCATCAGAACTGGAAACGCAGTTTTTGATCGTTAAGGATTTGAAGCTCGTCTCTCCCGACATCGTGGCTCGCGTTGAGGCGAAGCTGGATGAAGTGCTGCGGATGATGAACCGCTTTTCTCAAGCCGTTGAACGCGCAGTGAGTGGTCGCGTCGTTTCCTGACTTCCTCAGTCCGCGTTCCGAGTTCCACGTCCCACGATCAACGTCCAACGATCCATCGTGCATAGCGAACGCCCCGGATAACCGGGGCGTTTCTTACACTTCCACGATCACCGGCAAAATCATCGGCCTTCGTTCCGTCTTCTTGTACAGGAACTCGCCCATGTCTTCCTTGAGCTTGTCTTTGAGGTAGGTGGGGTTTGCGGCGGAGTTTGGGTCGCGGTCTTTCAGGACCTTGGCCGCAAAGCGGCGTGCCGCCTGGATGAGCTCCTGCTGCTCCTTCATGAAGATGAAGCCGCGCGAAATGATGTCCGGAAGCGCGAGGAGGCTCCCGGTTTGCGTCTCGATCACGGCAACGATGATCACGATGCCGTCGCCCGCGAGCTCCTGCCGGTCACGGAGCACGATATGCGACACGTCGCCCACGCCCAAGCCGTCCACGAACACGTACTCGGTCGGGACCTTCTTGTTGGTGACGACGCCTTCGCCTTTCCGGTCGAACTCCATCATCTGCCCGTTGTCCGCGATAAAGATGCGCTCCTCGGGGAACCCCTTCTGGATGGCGACCTTCGCGTGTTCACACAAGAAGGAGTAGTGGCCTTCGATGGGGATCAGATACTTGGGTTTTACCATGTCATGCATTTCGGCCAGGTCTTCCTGCTTCGCGTGGCCGCCCGCGTGCACGTCCATCATCTTGTAGTGGATCACTTCGGCGCCTTCGCGGTAGAGCGTGTCTTTCACGCGCTGCACCGTCCGTTCGTTCCCCGGAATGACGGACGAGGAGAATACGACGGTGTCGCCGGGTTCAATCGAGATGAATGGGTGCTCGCGGTTCGCGATACGCATGAGCACCGCCCGTTCCTCGCCTTGCGCGCCCGTACACACGATCGCCACCTTGTCCGGAGGGTAATCATGGGCCTGCTTGGTCTCGATGATCGTCCCTTTCTGGATCTTCATGTACCCGAGTTCCTGGGCGATGGCCACGTTCGACTTCATGGAGAATCCTTCGACCGCAATTTTCCGGCCGTTCCGTTCGCACGCCAGAATGATCTGCTGGATGCGCGAGATCATCGAGGCGAACGTGCCGATGATAATGCGGCCTTTCGCGTTCTTAATGATGTCGTCGATGTTGTTCTGGATTTCGATTTCCGGCAGCTGGCGGCCTGGTTGGCTTGCATTCGTGGAGTCGATCATGAGGGCAAGCACGTTCTTGTCTCCCAGCGCCTTGATCTTTTCCGTCTCCTGGATGGATTGCGCGCCGGGTTGCGAGTCGAGTTTGAAGTCGCCGGTGTGCACCACGATGCCGCATGGGGTGTGCACAATGACGCCGAGGGAGGACGGGACGGAGTGGGCAACGCCGAAGAATTCCACGCTGAACACGCCGAGCTGGATCACGTCGTCCGATTTGATCGAGTGGAGCTTGAGCGGCGGCGTGCCCTGGTGGTCCTGCTGGCGTTTATTGATGATCCCGCACGTGAGGTCTGATGCGAAGAGTGGCGGGTTGCCGAGTCGCGGGATGATATGTGGGATGCCGCCGATATGGTCGTAGTGGGCGTGTGTGATCACCACACCGCGCACGTTCTTCTCCTTGCCTTTCAGGTAGGAGATGTTCGGGATGATGTAATCCACGCCGGGCATGTCCTCGTCCGGAAACTGCAAGCCGCAGTCGATCATGATGATGTCGTCGCCGTACTCGAGGAGCGTGCAGTTGCGACCCACTTCCTCGTTACCTCCGAGAACGATCACGCGTAAGCGCGCGCCCGGATCCAGATCGTCCACGTCTGTTCCCGTCTTCCGGAACGGACGGTGTTTGAAGGCGCTCATGCGGGGGAGCGAGGTGAAGGCACCGCCTCCGCTGCGTCCCATTTTGCCCCGCCGCTGGCGTGACGGTCCGCCCGGACGCCCGCCGCCGCGTGGCCCTTCTTCGCGACGAAAACCCTCTTTGAGCGGGAGGCTCAAGGGGGTGCGTTTTACTTCGTGCAGGTCGGATGTGCCCGTCACGGGCGGTTTCGGTCCTAGCGGCCGTCCGCGATGGCGACGGCGTCGCGAACCGCCCGGATTCTGTCCGGGCTTGTTTGGATTCATAGCTTCCATACGGTCTTCAGATGCTTCTGACGTGATCCGTCGTCGTCCCGCTCTCTCGCGTGGACGGACAAGACGAAATCAGTGAAGAAAATAATAAGTAAGTTGTATTGAACACGTGCCCTGTCAGACGAGCTTGGCCCGTCTGACAGGCCGTGCACGACGTATAAAACGTCGAAACACGTTGATATCACGCGTCCCTCCCCGTATTGAGGGGAAACGGACGTCTAAGGGTCAAAGCGACCGATCCTTTGGTTACCCCGAATGAACGAAGTGAACGAGGGGCCTATTTTATAACGCTGTACCACTCACCTGAATCATCAGGAATAACGTTGGTTGCGTTGTCGCGATGACCCGTTCATGTCCTTCGTAAAGTCCCAATCTATTGGATATCAGGGCTTTGCGAAGAACGGGATCATCAATTTGTAACCACAGTATACAGGAGGAAGAGGAGTTTGTCAAACGTCATAGCCATCGTGAGCGGCGTGGTTGAGCGATTGGAACTGGGGAACTGTATCCACAAAACGTGGCGTCTTTCGTTGGACAGTTCCCAGTTCCTAGACCGTCCCTTCCCGCCCTGCCTTCAATACGCGCGCGAACCAGAATAGCTCTTCGAACATCACGTTGCAGCGCTTCTCGAGAGACGGATCCGTGGGCGAACCGTCGGGGTTGAACAGATCCCTGATGTTTGAGAAATAGACGGCTTCGCGAATGGGGCACATGTGGAGCTCGACCATCACCTGACGGAGCTGCTCCACCACCCGCGCGCCGCCGAGCCCACCGGCCGACACGCCGCAGATTGCGACCGGTTTTCGGGCGTACTCGTCATATAACGCGTCGATCATCTCCTTGAGTCCCCCCGGGTAGCCGTGGTTGTATTCGGGTGTAACGATCACAAGACCGTCGGCGTTGGCCATGAGTTCAGCCCAGGGTTTGGGTGCGGCGCGTTCGAGCGTCTTCTTGTCATGATAGTCGCGGGGGAGCACAAGCGCGGTCTCGATCGCACGGGCCTTCAGGAGCGCATGGATATACTTCGCCGCCGGTTCACTCGCGTTTCCTTCGCGTGCAGTCCCGAAGAGCACGGGGATGGAGAGAGTGGACATGGGGGGATGATATCATCGTGCGTCGGGTATCGGGAGTCGGGTGCTGTGGGGGATTGATTGAAGCGACGCTGTCCTGTATCGTTGCGCGAACAAACACTATCGATGGGCGAGTGGCGGAACTGGTAGACGCACTGGCTTCAGGAGCCAGCGATCGCAAGGTCATGAGAGTTCGATTCTCTCCTCGCCCACCACGAAAAAAGACGCTAGAGCGCGTCTTTTTTGTCCCCGGCCTTTTACCCCGTCCAATAACTATGCGCGAACAGCGTCGTATATAACGCGAGCAGCATGATCGACACGATCGACCAGGCGCGCTTCGTCTCCGGTTTGAGTGACGCGAGTGCCATTGAGAGCGGGAAGAGAACAAGGACGTAGCGACCAATGCTCATGAGCGAGCCGGAGCTGACGGCTACCAGGATCGTTGCCAAACAGTACCACGCATAGGATGCACGGATCTTTTTTAGGACGACCCAGGTTAGGACCAGTGCAAGTGCGAGGAACCCGACGTCGAGCATGAGATTGACCAGCGCCGCGGACGTTGCGGTCGCAAAATGGTCGGCGTTCAGTTTGAACGAGCGGCCCCAGGCGCTTTCGACCTTGAAGAAGAAGAACGGGTCACCCGTCTTCCACCAGTGGAAGCCGAAGAATGACGCAGACGCGAGCGGGATCAGGAGGAGCGAGAGGACGATCGGGCGCACGCCTTTCTTCCAGCCATATGTGACCGCATATTCGATCGCCAGCGGGATGAAGAGCAGCGCTCCGGTGATGCGCGTTAGTGCGGCCGCTGCGCCGACGATGGAGGCAAGGCCGAATTGCTTTTTCCGTGCGAAGTAGATCGTCGTCACGCTCAACAGCAAGAACAAGGATTCGGTGTAGACTGCGTTGAAGAAGATAGCCGTAGGAAAGACGAGGAGGAAGAACAGCGCATCATCCGCATCTAACTTCGGATGGAATTCCTTCAAAAGCTGTTTGAATACCACACATGCGCCCGCGAGCGCAGCGAGACTGATGAGCCAGCCGGCGAGGATGAGATTGCCGAAAAGGAGATAGCCGACGACGAAGATCAGTGCCGGGTAGATCGGAAAAAAAACGATGTTTTGGAGTTGCGTAGACGGTTGGAACTGATAGCCGGTACGAGCAATGGTGAAATACCACTCGGAGTCCCAACGTGCGGGGAGTGCGAGCAGGTTCCATGATGGTGTATGTAGATGATGCTGATCGATCCAGTCATACGCCGTGTCGCGTGACACGTTGATACGGTTCCAGGCGAACAACGCGAAGGCGTTGATTACGATAATCCAGATGGCGACAGTAGTAAGCGTTTTTTTCATGGTTGTGTTGAATCACGAGCGCGATGGAGGCGTGGTGCTTAGATTGACCAATGGGGTCAATGAAAGATATTTTTCCTCGATCAGTCATTAGTTGTGGGCCATTTTGTTGCCCGAGATACGCACGCGCTCGTGGATATCGATGAGCCTCGCAGATACATTTTCAACATGATACCATTTCATCCATGTCGTGCGCGTATTCGGTGATCATTCCCGCCTATGACGAGGAGCAGACGATCGCGCGCGCAGTACGAGAGACGTCGAAGGTCTTTTTTCGTTTGAACAAACCGTTCGAGATTATCGTGGTCGATGACGGATCAACCGATCGGACGGCGGCGGTCGTCACCACGCTGATGTCGTCGATCCCGGAATTGATCCTGATGCGACACGGTCGGAACATGGGGAAGGGGGTCGCGGTTCGTACGGGTGTCGAGAAGGCGCATGGCGACATCTTCCTATTCTTGGACGCGGACCTTGCGACCCATCCGTCTGATTTTTTATCCTTCATTCCCGCATTTCGGACCGCAGACATCGTGATCGCTTCGCGATCGGCACGCGGGACGACGATCGCCGAACGTCAGCCGATCTTCCGCGTTCTCGCCGGAAAAATATTCAACCTGTTCGCGGTCCGTTGGTACCTCGGACTCCCGTATCATGACACGCAGTGTGGCTTTAAGGCGTTTACTCGAAAAACAAAACCACTCTTCCGCGATATGCGGACGAGCGGCTGGGCTTTCGACGTCGAATTATTGATGCGCGCACGCCGCGCCGGGTATCGCATTACGGAGCGTCCCGTCACCTGGCGTCATGGACGCGATAGCAAGGTCCGTCTCGCTGATGTGTGGCAGATCGTGCGGGAGTTGCGTGAGATGAAACAGGAGTCGGGGAAGGAACTGGCGAAATGATCGATGACAAATCGAGGTTAGGTCTTTTTCATCTTTCCTCCCAAGGGTCATTAGATATTGGTCATTTCTACCTCGTACCGATGCTCCAGTATTCCGATCACTTCCACCTCCACCCCGTTTTCACGTACCAATTTGCGGCGTCGTTGAAGCGGTCGCTTGGGCGACCGAGCTGGAGGCGCGAGGACATGCCGCGCAGTCGCGTGTTGTGCACATACCCGTAGGCCGGACGCGTGAGGAAGATGGCGGGCCAACGCGATTGGATGACGGTCGCGAGGCGGTCGCGGGCTTGCAGGAGACCGGCGGTTGTCGTTGCCGCACGCGCAGCTTCGATGGCGTCGTCCACGTTCCGGTCCGTGAGGTTTGACAGGTTCAATCCGCGGCCGGACGCTTCGCCGCTCCACCAGATCGGGAACAAGTCCTGCGACGGCGATAGGAGCATGTTCCACACAAGGATTTGCGAATTTCGTTCGCCTGTCGCGCGTTGGGCGAGGGATGCCGGGTCGGCGACCTTCACACTCACCTTGGCACCCAGAAGCGACCAGCGACGCTTCAGCACGTCCGTTACGGCGACGAGATCCGGGACGTCGGGGACTTCAATAGTGAGCGCGAACTGGGTGGAAGATGCGGTCGCGATAGGCGGCGTCGACGTGGTGGAGACGGGAGCGGGCGCCGGAGACTTCGTTGTCGTCTTCGTTGGTTTCGTGGTTGCGGGCTTTGGTTTGGGGGGAACCTTGATGCGGATGTCACCGTTCTCCGGCGTGATCCACCCGGCTGCAACGAGCAGGGCGCGGGCCTGGTCGAGTCGTTCTTCGGGCGTGGATGATGCCGCAACGTACGGCGCGAACGGGAACGGTCCAGACACGGGCGATGCGGCGTCCGCTTGGGCATTCACCACGTCTGCGCGCTCCACCACGAGCGTGAGCGCTTGGCGGACCTTCACATCTTTCAGGATCGCATCGTTCACGTTCATGAACGCGATCGTCTCCTGCGGAAGTTCGATGGAGGATGTGGTAAGTCGTTCGTGTCGGGTGAGGTTCCCGATGCTCGGCCCGGGGACGAAGGCGAGGCTGTCCACCTGGCCGCCGCGCAATGCCTCTTCGGCCTGGTCGCGGTCTGCGAAGTAGCGGAGTTCGATCTGCTTCAGAAACGGCTTCAGCCCGTGGTAGCGATTGTTGCGTTCGAGCGTATAAGCGAGGATCGATCCTTTTGCATCGCGACGGAACGAGCGTACACGGAACGGGCCGGCGCCGATCGGGCGGACGTTCGCATCGGCGAGCGGGGCGGCGGCGGGCGGCACGTCTTGCCACACGTGTACGGGAAGGATACCGAGCGTGAGCGTGTCGAGCACCGTCACGTCCGGTCGTTCGAGCGTTACGGAAACCGTCCGGTCGTCTTCGCGTTCGATCGTCATGCTCCGAAACGCGGCGGCATACGTGCTGCGCCAGGCAGGGTCTTTGGCGGCGTTTAAGGTGAAGACAACGTCGTCGCTCGTCACGGCCGTGCCGTCGTGGAATCGGGCGTCGCCGCGGAGCGTGAGGGTGAGGCGCTTGCCGTCCGGAGACCACTCAAACCGCTCCACGAGGTCCGGGACCACCGTGGATCCGTCCACGCGGCGGAAGAGTCCCGCGTACACGAGTGCCACGAGATCCGCATCCGGGTCGTTCGTTGTGGCGTAGAGCGGGTTCGGGTATTTCGGCGCGCCAAGGACCGCCTCGATGATGCTCCCGCCGCTCGCGGGGACGGAGATAATGTGGGCGCGCGCGCCTCCCCACAATCCCGCGCCGAGCGCGGCAACGAGCGTGAGCACTGCGATCGCGATGATGCGTCGTTCCTTCCGTGTCATCACGCGCCCGGCGTATCGGATCTGCCGCCAGCGAGGCACGCGCTTCGGTTCGGTGACCGCGAGCACGAGATCGTGGTCATGTTCCGGCGTAGGAATGAATTCGCCGGACTGCTTGCCGCTCTCGTGCCAAAAAAACAGCCGTTGGAGCCGTTCCCGAATTTTTTCGATGAGACCACGCATACGGTAAGTCTTTCCACCCGCTCCGCCTGCATTCAGGCGAGGTGGGTGAGCGTTCCGTTACGCGAAAAACACCGTGAGGATCGCGTTCGCGAAAAAGAGAACGGAGAGCCCGATGGTGGCGTAGAAGAGAATTTTCTCCACGCCGCGCTTGGTGCGAAACACGTTTCCTTCGCCGCCGAATGCGGCGCCCAACCCCGAGCCGCGCTGCTGGAGGAGAATGGCAGCCACGAGCAGCACGGACAGCAGAATCTGGATGATGGGGAGGATGAACTGGCGCATATTTGAGTAGGAAGAAGGTACTCGAATGGAGGAATTCGGTCAATGCGTGGGGGTTCGTGAGGATGCGCATTAAATGACGAAATTCGAATGACGAATGACGAAACGACTGATCGAGCGATGTTTCGTCATTCCCTCCGCATCCCAATAATCCTCGTGGTATGATGCATGCATGAATTCCGACGCACCGCAGCCTCGAAAGCGCCATCGCTTCCTGAAATGGCTGGCGATTCTTTTCGTCATCGTCGTGATCCCGTCTTCCGTGTGGTTCGTGAGCCAGGTAGTCGTGTACTACCACCAGATCAAGAGCGGGGACGTACGCTCGGTGAAAGACCGCCGACTGCAGGCGAGTATTTCGGAGCACGTCGCAAACGTGACGGTTACGAAAGAAGACCTGGAACGGCTCGTGCCCAGCGGTCTTGCGCCCGAACTCGGCGCGAAGGACGCGCGCGTCACCGTCGTGGAGTTCGTGGACTACCAGTGTCCGTTTTGCCAGAAAACGGCACAGCCGCTCCGCAACGTGATGGTCGCCATGGGCGATAAGGTGCGTTTCATCATCCGTGATTTTCCGATCCTCGAACTCCACCCGACGGCGAAGGTGAGTGCGCTCGCCGCCAACTGCGTGCTCGAACAGGGGCAGGATGCGTACTGGCGTTTCCATGACGTCGTGTACGCCGATCAGACGAGACAATCGCCGGAGGATCTGCGCGCAAAAGCGCAGTTCGCTGGCGCGAAGCCAGCGGAATACGACGCGTGTGTGTCCGAGGGTCGCCATCAGGCAAAAATAGAGGAAGACATCCGCATCGGGATCCGGGCCGGCGTGCAGGGGACGCCCACGTTCTTCGTGAACGGCGTGAAGTTCCAGGGCGCGATGGATGAGAAGGAGCTCACGCTTATTTTGAATGCGTTTCTGGATCGCCTGCCGAAGTGACGCGCTCGATGCGCTTACATGGGAAAAGTATGTCGATGAGCTCCTTCGCGAAATGGATCACCGTCGTCGTGACGTCGGGGTGGTTCGTTTCGGTTCCGTTCGCGGCGTTCGCCCAGCAGGCCACGCACGACCAGGTCGTCAGCGCTATGGCCGAAGGCGTCCGGCGTGGCGTGTGTTCCGCGAATACAAAGAAGTTTGGCGACGACTGCGATCGGACGGAGTTCGTGTGCCAAGGGCAGGACTGGAAGACGTTCTGGTCGCGCTACTACCGGCTGATCGGACCGACCGTCGTGGCTACGGAAAGCAACTCGGCGGGTCCGTATGAGGCGCTCGAATGGCTACGCGCGAGCTGGTCGAAGAACTCGGCGGTTGCGCCGCCATCCTATTTCGCCGGGACGTGCTACTGCGGCTGTCCGGCCGGCGCCACGTTTGAGCCGTGCAAGGGGAAGCCGGAGGGAACGCCGTTCCGCACTGCCGAAAACCTTACGCTTGAACAGTGCGTGCAGCGATGCAAGCCAAATCAGATCGCCAGCAAGTGTGCAGGCACGCTCCCGCCCGTGTCGGGCGAAACAATCGCAAAGGGCGCAGCCGCATCCTTTGCCACATACACGGATGACGCCACGTGTTTCAAACCCGACGAGTGCGCGGGGCAGGGCGGTATTTTCGAGGCATACGGCAAGTGTCCGCAGGGAAAGGGGCGTTGTTACGCCATCGAGCCGGCGATCACGCTCGGCGTGCCGATCGGGGGCGTGACCCAGGTGCAGGGGATCAACAACTACATCGTCACGGCCTATCGCTACCTCATCTCCGTTGGCGCTGTGGCGGCCACCGTGGCGTTCGTGTTCGGGGCGTTCCTGTACCTTCTCGGGTCGGCGCTCCCGCAGATTACGCGCGGGAAGCAGTACATGGTGGATGCCGTCGTCGGGCTCCTGCTCATTCTGGGAGCGAACATGATCCTGCGGACCATCAACCCCGCCACCACGCACCTGAACCCCGTGAAGGTGTACATGTTCAATACGATCCAGTTTTTGAGCGAGTCCGCCTGTGCCGATCTCGGTGACGTGAAGACCGCGCTCGCCGGTGAGAAGCCCGCCATCCGGCCATACGAGGAGGTGGCAAAGGACCCGAAGAACTTTTCGATTCCGGCGAAACAGACGGAGTGCGGCAAGTCGTACTGGGTGGAAGGAGCCATCGGATCGGCGTGCGACGGGAACGCATGCCCCTCGGGCGAAGGCTGCCTGTCGTGCGCCGACGGCACGGCACCCGGATGTACCGGGATCGCGAGCGACAAGCGCGTATGCGGAAAGGCGATCTTCACCGGTATCATGAATTATTCCGACCACCGCGCTCCCACGGAGGTGTACCTGATGCTCGTGTGCAATCATGCGCAGAATACGGATCCGTCCGCGGTGAAGGCGAACGTAGTGAATTTTAAAATGGTATCGCCGGTGTTTGTGGGACGTTCCATGGGAACGGCGAAGACAGACAAGAAGGAGATCGGGCAGGCAGGGTACAGCTTCGATTTCAACGCAAACCAGCTGGCCGAGGCCATGGATGAGTGCAAGGGAAAGGGCGGGTTTCGGGGTGCCGTCCTCGGGATCCAGTACAACACCGACGTGCCTTTGCAACTCATAATAGGCCTCGATGACTTCGCTGCGCTCTCCAAACGGAACTGCGGCAGCGGAAAGTTTGACGGGTACGCCGACGGGTCGTTCTCTCGCGATTTCACGGATGTGACGAAGGCGTTTGCGTGTGGAGTTGCGCAGAAGAAATTCCTCGATGACCCGCAGCATACGAACTACTGGTCCGCCCAGGAACTTCAGGATGCGCTGAACGGCAAGACGATTCAGTGCAATTTTAACCTTTCGGGGGCGAATGCGCCGAGTAATCCTGGCACGGCGTTCTGCGGGGAGGGTGGTGAGGCGTAGGTGTATACGGCAACGGAAAACTCAAACTGTAAGGAGGGCAACCCCTGCGTTTCGGAAGGGACCTCGTGCGGAGGGGTGAATGGGATCACGTGCCAGTGCGTGAAAGAGAAGGGAGTATTCTACGATTCGCTCGTGTTGAAGAACTGCAAATAGCGGCGAGCGGGGAGGGCGGAAAGTCTGGGACGAGGATCATTTCGAGACGTCAGGAAGTCGAGGTGGAGCTTGTGCTGCTAACAAGCCATACGTCATCGAAGCACTCCGATGACGCAATAAGCTGACAACAGCGTGTACTCCACTCCCAACTTCCTGACGTCTCGAAATGATCCTCGTCCCCGACTTTCCGAACTGCGTCACGTCGGCTCCCCGTGTCCCTCTTGCCAGCCCTTTCGGTCCGTGATAGTCTCGCACGCATTGCGTTCCTCATCGCTTCACTCCTCGGAATGACAATCGTGCTGCATTCTCCGTTTCACCGGGCGCAGCACTGTCATCCAGAGGTTTCGCAGAGGGACGACGCGAGAAGATCATGTCGCTCACCTCACACGTTTCCATCCGCGGCGCGCGGGTCCATAACCTAAAAAACGTCAGTCTCGCGCTGCCCAAGAATAAGCTCATCGTCATCACCGGACTCTCCGGTTCCGGCAAATCGTCTCTGGCGTTCGACACGATCCACGCCGAAGGACAGCGCCGGTACATGGAGAGTCTTTCGAGCTACGCGCGCCAGTTCCTGGAACTCCAGGACAAGCCGGACGTGGACGAGATTAGCGGGCTCAGCCCCACGGTCGCCATCGACCAGAAATCATCGTCTCACAACCCACGCTCCACGGTTGGGACGGTCACCGAGATTTACGATTATCTCCGGCTGCTTTTCTCACGCGCGGGGCGGGCGCATTGCCCCAGCTGCAGACGGCCGGTCGCGGAACAATCGCCGCGCGAAATCGCCGATAAGATCATGGCCCAAGCACAGAAGACGGACGTGATCCTCCTTGCCCCCATGGTGCGCGAGCAGAAAGGCGAACATAAAGTGGTACTCCAGGCCGCGCAGAATGCCGGGTACCACGAGGTACGGTACGACGGTACGCTCGTGGACGTGGACGAACTCCTGCGCGTGAAACCGGATAAAACGAAACCGCACACGATCGAGGTCGTCGTAAGTAAGCTCGAAGCGAAGACGACCATGGTGATCGAATCGTTGCTCGAATTCGTGAAGCAGGGATTGGATCTCGGGAACGGGCTCCTCACCGTGCTCGATGAGCGGACGCTCGACGAAACGCTCTACTCGCAGTCGCTTTTCTGCGCCACCTGCAACCGGTCGCTGCCCATGCTCGAGCCGCGGCTTTTCTCGTTCAACTCTCCGCACGGCGCGTGCCCGGCCTGTACCGGCCTCGGCACGAAACTCGTCCTCGAACCGGATCTCGTAATCCCGAACAAGCGGCTCACTATCGCCCAGGGAGCCATCAAGCCCTGGACGCGCATTGCCGGCAACCAGACCTCGCACCTGAAGCTCCTCGAAGCGGTGGGCGAGAAGCATGGGTTTTCGATCCACGAGGAAGTCGGAAAGCTTTCGGCAAAGGGGATCGCAGCCATTCTTGAAGGAACGGGCGACGAGACGTATGACGTGGAAGGCAAGACCCTGCCGTTCGAGGGGATACTCGCCATACTCGAGGACAAATACCGCCAGACAGATTCGGAGTATGTGCAAAAAGAGATCGAATCGTACATGCGCGTGCTCACCTGCCCCGCGTGCGAGGCCAGGCGTCTGCGGCCTGAAGCGCTCCTCGTGACGGTCGCGGGGAAAAGCATCGCCGACATCGTCATGTTGAGTCTGGAAGATGCGTTTTCCTGGTTCGACGGACTCGGACGCGGTCCACAGAAGGTTAAACCGTCGAAGATTATTCGCGTCTCATCGGAACGGAAGGCAGACGCGCAAGGATTTACGGAACGTGAACGCATCGTGGTGGATCAGATCACGCACGAAGTGAAGCGGCGTCTCGTCAATTTGGTCGACGTCGGGTTGGGCTACCTCACCCTCGACCGGAGCGCTATGTCCCTCTCTGGCGGTGAGGCACAGCGCGTGCGGCTCGCGGCCCAGCTCGGCAGCGAGCTCTCGGGCGTCATCTATATCCTCGACGAACCGTCCATCGGCCTTCATCAGCGCGACAACGACAAGCTCATCTCCACGATGAAACGGTTGCGCGACTTGGGGAACACCGTGATCGTTGTGGAACACGACCAGGCCGTGATGGAAGCAGCTGACTATGTGGTAGACGTTGGCCCCGGCGCCGGAGAGTACGGCGGTGAAATCATCGCGGCGGGTACCCTCGCGGACATCAAGCGCAACAAGGAGTCGCTTACAGGCGCGTACCTTACGGGACGGAGGTTGCTCGAGGTGCCGAAACAGCGCCGCAAGGGGAACGGAAAGTACCTCACGGTTAAAAGTGCCACGGAGTACAATCTGAAGTCCGTGGATTTCAAGCTCCCGCTCGGGCTCTTCGCTTGCGTCACAGGCGTGTCGGGCTCAGGCAAGTCCACGCTCGTGCTCGATATTCTTGGGCGAGCCCTGTCCGCGCACTTCTTCGGCGCCAAGGACTTGCCGGGGGCACACAAGAAAATCGAGGGGATCGACCATTTGGATAAGGTCGTGTCTGTGGACCAGTCGCCGATCGGTCGCACGCCGCGAAGTAACCCCGCCACCTATACCGGCGTCTTCACCGTGATCCGAGACCTGTTCGCTGAGATTCCGGAGGCGAAGATGCGCGGTTTCGACGCCGGAAAGTTCTCCTTCAACGTGAAGGGCGGTGGTCGGTGCGAGGCCTGTTCCGGCGATGGGTACGTCCAAATCGAAATGCAGTTTCTGCCCGACGTGTATGTGGAATGCACCGAGTGTCGCGGGCGCCGTTACAACAGCGAGGCGCTCGAGATCCACTGGCGCGGTAAAAATATCGCGGACGTGCTCGAGATGACAGTGGAGGAAGCACGTCGTTTCTTCGTGGACCAGCCTTTGATTTATGAAAAACTCTCCGTTCTGCACGAGGTCGGTTTGGGATACGTCAAGCTCGGCCAGCCGGCGACAACGCTCTCCGGCGGGGAGGCGCAACGCGTGAAGTTGTCCACCGAACTGTCCCGCCGCGCCACGGGCCGCACGCTCTATATCTTGGACGAACCAACGACCGGCCTCCACTTCGACGACATCAAGCGTCTCCTCGTCGTTCTCCAGGCTTTGGTCGACAAGGGGAATACGGTGCTCGTAATCGAACACAATCTGGACGTCATCAAGAGCGCGGACTGGGTGCTCGACATGGGGCCGGAGGGCGGCGTGAAGGGCGGGGAGATCGTGTGTGAGGGGACGCCCGATGCAATTGCGAAAACCAAGAAGTCGAGTACCGGACAGTATTTGAAGGGAGTGCTGTAAGGAAGTCTCGAGTTTGAGGCGAGCACGATTGCCGATTGCCGAAGCCTATGTGCACAGGGGTTGTCTTGGACAACATTTGTACCTTTTTGCCTATAGGTTTCGGCAATCGGCAATCGTGCTCGCCTCAAGTTTGGAGTTTGGGGGTTCGCCTCGTACAATGACCCCACCTATGCGCCGCCTGATCGCAATTTTTGCAACCGTAAGTCTCCTTTGTCCGGCTGGTGCTGTGCACGCCGCCGCGCTCGACCTGAATTTCTCCAAGGTCGCTGCGGATAAAACGCAGCTTAAGGCCGACGGGATCGAGAATGTGCTCGTCGTGGTCACGCTGAAGGATATTAACTTGGGGCCGGTGGTCGGAGCGAAGGTGACGCTCACGTCGTCACGCGGCATGGTGGACGAGATCCGTATCGAACAAGACACCACCGACCTCATCGGGAAGGCGCGCTTTCGCGTGTTTTCCCTGAAAGACGGGAGCGCCGTCTTCACGGCCAAGGTTGGAGATGTAGTTCTGCCTTCCACGGCGACTATCACGTGGAGTGGCGGCCTGTCCTTCCCCCTTGTGACCGGCGACCTCATCAAACTGCCGGATGACGGCGACCTGTCCACGCAGCCAGATACCGCCGTGTACTACTACGCGAAGAACGGAAAGCGGTACGTGTTCCCGAACGACAAATGTTACTTCACATGGTACTTGGATTTTTCGAAGGTGAAGATTCTCCCGCAGGACCAGATGTCGCTTATACCGATCGGTGGCAACGTGACGTATCATCCGGGAACGAAGCTCGTGAAGTTCCAAACGGATACGAAGACTTACGCCGTTTCCCGCGGCGGGACCCTGCGCTGGGTGAAGACCGAAGATGCGGTGAAAGTAATGTACGGTTCCGACTGGAATGCGAAGGTAGACGACATCAACGAGGCGTTTTATATCAACTACAAATTCGGGTCGCCGATCGAAGGCGGCTTCGACTACGCGCCCGACGTGGTGCGGAACAGCGTGCAGAGCATCGACTACGACAAGGGCATTGAGTAATTACGAAGGTTGCACATTACACATGGCTCAAACGAAGATACGTTCCTCGGCTTCGTCTCGGAATGACAAGGTTTGATTGTCACCCCGAGTGTATCGAGGGGCGTATCATCGTATGAGCCATGTGTAATGCGCAACCATTCGTCCCTGTCCGTAATTATCAACAGACCCTCCAGGCAGTCCTGGAGGGTCTCGTTCAGAAGAAGGGGTCGCGTTTTTCAGGACGCTCCGCTTCGAAGCGGTTGATGTCTTCGAAGTATACGAGGTCAACGAAGATCGCGTGCATCACGCTCATGCCGATTATGAACTCCGCTCCGGCGGACGATTTATGCACGAGAAGGCGGAGTGCGATCATGACCGCGATGCCGCACGTGAGCGGGATGAAGACGTGGAGTGCGTCTGTAACGGTGACCTTCGACTCCCGTGCCGCGCGGATAGGTTTCATGACCCTCTCCCTTCACGACATTCGATGACTTTTCCTGTCACGAAGATCGCGATTACTGTGAAGCCGCATGCCAGCCAGCTTATCCGGGGGTCGAATCCGAATGAATGTACGAGGACGTCCCACACGAGAGAGAAGAACCCTCCGAACCAGAAGAGGATGATGAGATCCTGGGCGAGCGGAGGAAGCGGTGTGGAGTCGTACTCGTTTTGCACGGTTCCACCCTCATCTGTACGGTCGTTCATTCGTGCGGCTCCGTTTTCTGGTCATGCGTTGGTTGAACCAAGTTGAACTTGGCGTAGAAGATCGTGAGCCACAGAATGCCGATGAATGCCGCCGCGTTTTGCGACAGGCCGAGCGACACGCTGGCCAACCAGGCGATGGTCAGGCTGCTCGGGAGAAGCACGAACGCCTGCAGGAGCAGTGGAGCGAGGATCCGTTCGGATGTCGGGTGCGTCATGCAATGCCGCCTTTCGGTTTGAAACGATGTAAGGTACGAGGATGACGTACGCTAGCACGGATCGCTTTGTCAGACAATGGGATGGATCGGGACGGGTCGGGAGACTGGAGATGAGGGTCCGGAGACCTTACAATAAAAGCGTCGGTTTATGCCCCAACGCCTTTCTGCGCGTCCAGTCTCTCGTCTTTACGTACGCGCTATGCGATCGTTTTCACCTCTTTGAGCCGCTTCTTTACGTGCCGCATGAAGCCAATGTGTTTTCGACGAACCTTGAATTGCTTCACGAGCTCGAGTTTTGCGATGGTGGGTGAGTGAATCGGGTAGATCTTTTCCACGCCCACGCCGTCACTCACCTTGCGCACGGTCATGGTGCGTTGGATGCCGGCACCGCCCACGTTCAATACGAGGCCTTCGAATACCTGAACGCGTTCCTTCAGCTCGCCCTTGGCGGTCGGCTCCATGATCTTGTGGTGTACGCGCACCTGCATACCGGTCCGGATCTGGTCTGGAGTGAGCGCCTTGCTGGATTGGGTTTCTGCCATAATGAGTGCCGAGAGGATAGCGGAGGCTGGGCGGAGCGTCAAGCCTGATGGATTGCGTTCCTCGCATCGCTCGGAATGACAAGGTCACATAGAAAGATTGTCATTCCGAGCGATGCGAGGAACGCAATCCATTTCCATCAGACCCTGTTTCCTCAAGGCGTTGATGATTTCGTCGGCCGTCTCCTCCGGACTCTTCATGTCCGTCGTGTCGAGGATGAGGTCGTACTGTTTCGGGTCGCGGTAGTCCACCCCGTAATACTTCTCGTAGCGGCGGACATCTGAAGCGGTGCGTTCAGCGATGCCGCGAACTGTTGCCTCCTCATTTGCATAGAGTGGCTCATCGCCGCGCTCCTCGCTTTCCCGTGTTCGGGCCGAAAAAATTCTCCGTGCAGCTTCACGCGCACCGCAATCGAGGAAGATCTTGAACGAGTGGGGGATGAAGTGCCAAGACAAACGCCCCTCGATGACGAAATTATCTTCCTTCTTTCCGAGCTCGCGTTGGTACTCGTCCACTTCCGTATCTGTGGAGCTCTCCTTCTCCCCGAGGGCGTTTAGCTGGTCGATGGTCATCCCGCGATCCATGGCCATTTTGCCGCGCAGCCCGCCCATCGAATAGAACTTCAAGCCGAGACGTTCGGCAAGGATGTTGCCGACCGAGGTTTTGCCGGAACCGGGAACGCCGGAGATGGAGATGATCATGACGGAGAATGCCTAATGACTAATGACGAATGCCTAATGACGAGACGGTGTTATGTCAAGGTTGAGATCATGTCCTGAAACTCGTGGTCCAGTTCGATTCTGAAGGAGCGCCGTTCTCCCGTCCCGGGGTCGTTGAAGGCGAGCGCGACGCTTTGGAGGAGTACGCGCGGTGATTCGACCTTCCGATCCGGCTGCCGGCGTTTGTAGAGAGGGTCACCGATCACGGGGTGGCCGAATGCATGGAGGTGCGCGCGGATCTGGTGCGTGCGTCCGGTCAAAATCTCGAGCTTCAGCAGCGTCGCGCCGCGGAAGCGCCGTACGACCTCATAGTGCGTCCACGCGGCCTGTCCGCCTTCGGCTCCTTCCGGCCGCGCGGCCATGCGTGCCTTGGACGTTGAACGCGCAATGCGAAATTTCATCTCGCCCTCGTCTTTCGGCACTTCGCCGTGTACGAG
>DATMXG010000078.1:0-16294 GCA_035561755.1 Methylomirabilis sp. (SeqCode) | reverse complement strand
GTTCCAGGGCGTAAAAGTGGTGAAGATCCAGGTGGAAGGGGAGAACGTCGATTCCGCATTCAAACCATGAATACGATCCTTATCGCAGGCATCTCCGGGGGAGCCGCTGGCGCGCTCATGCTCTTCCTGTCGCATATCGCGCCGTGGTTCGGGGCGGGAAACTTCGTGCGTGATCTGGACGAGCTTCGGCTCTTCGGACGCACGTACTCACGCCGCGAGGGGCACGTAATCGGCGTGTTTATCCACCTGTTCCTGTCGTTTTTCTTCGGTGCGCTCTACGGTTTCGGAGTGGACCAGGGGATTGCCTCGGGCTTCGGCGTGTGGCCGCTTGTCACGTACGCGGTGCTTCTTACCGTGTTCGTTGGAGGTGTGGTGATGCCGCTCGAGGGGCATGGAATTTTCGGCGTGCGTGAAGACGACTGGTTCCCGATCGACCTCCTCCTCACGAATCTCGGATGGGTGTTCTTCTACGCCGTCATCGTCACCATGTGGCTTCCCGCCTGAAACAGGCGCTCACGGGCGCGATCATCATGGGAGCCGGCGCCGCAGCCGGTCTTTTGTTGGCTGTGCCGTTCGAACGGGCGATGGGGGAAACGTTTCGGATCGCGGAGTCGGTCGGAGTAAGCGCGTGCGTCCCACCGTGTCCGGATCCGGACGCGGGGGCCGGGTCTCGGTTGTCGGGGGTCGGGTCCCGACCCCCGACAACCGAGTTCCGCGATCCGCTTTCAATCCTCTTTATCGGCGACATCATGCTCGATCGCCTCGTGGCTACGCGCGTGAAGAAGGCGAAGGATCCGGCGTATCCGTTCGTAGGTATCCGTGACGGGAACGGCCGGTACTTTCGCGGGCAGGATCTCGTCGTGGCGAACCTCGAGGGTCCGGTCGCGGCCGCCCACGCGTCTCCCGTGAAAACGAATGACTTCGCATTTGCTACAACAAGTGCGCCCCTTCTGTACCGTGTCGGGATCGACGCTGTCTCACAGGCGAACAATCACGCGCTCGACCAGGGCAGAGAAGCGGCCTTCGAGTCGAAGAAGTACCTGCGCAACGCCGGAATCGTCGTGTTCGGCGATCAGGTATACGACGACGCTACATCGTCGCTCGCGTACGTGGAGAAGAACGGCTGGAAGATTGCGCTGCTTGGATTCAACGACACGGATAACCGCGTGGACCTGAAGGAAGCGGAAGAAGCGGTGCGCCGCGCCACCACTACAGCGGATCTCGTCATCGTCTACATGCACTGGGGAGTTGAGTACCGGGCCACACCGGACAGCCGTCAGACCGACCTCGCGCACTGGTTCATCGACCGCGGTGCGCACGCCGTGATCGGTTCGCACCCGCACTGGATGCAGTCCGTCGAAGTCTACAACGGCAGGCCCATCGCATACTCGCTCGGCAACTTCGTATTCGACCAGGATTGGTCGAGCGAGACCCGGTACGGTCTTGCCGTGAAGCTCGTGCACGATGAGACGTCGTCCGCGTTGCGTCTGCATCCGGTTTCGATCACGAGAAGCCAGCCCGTGTTCCTCCTGGGCAAGGAACGCGACAAGCGGCTGAAGCGACTGGCGAATATTTCGGACGCGACCTGGTCCGAGGAGATTAAGCAAGGCACGATCGCGCTTTCGGGCATTGAATAAAGCGGCGTGTGCCACGTAACTTGATTTGTACGGCCCGATAGGCAATCATGAGATCAATATGAATCCGAGATACCATGTTATTTTCCGACCGGAACCGGAGGGGGGATTTACGGTTATCGTCCCAAGCCTGCCGGGATGCATTTCCTATGGGAAAGATCTTGAAGAAGCCCAGCGCATGATCACGGAGGCGATTGAGCTCTATATTGAAGATCTAAAGGCAGACAACGAAGAGGTCCCGTCTGACGAATCAGTCTTTGCAACGGAGATCCAGCTCCAGTAGGTATGTCTATTAAACTGCCGCTTCAGTCGCGGGAGATCATCCAACGACTTCAGCGGCTGGGTTTCGTTTTCAAACGACAGCGCGGAAGTCACGTCGTCCTCAAGCATCCTGTAACCGGACGACGCGTCACTGTACCAGAACACAATTCCGATTTGCCGAAGGGGACCGTCAAAGGCATTCTTCGTCAGGCGAACATCTTGGTTGATGAATTTCTTCGCGACTGATTATGCGAATCCTCTCCGTCTCTGACTTCCTGTCGCTCGTGAACGAAACGCTCAAAGCGCTTGCTGATGCGGATGAATTCGCGGTCGAAGGCGAGGTTTCCGGCTACCGCGTCTCACAGGGGCAATGGGTGAGTTTTGACCTGAAAGACGAGCAGGCCCTCGTGAACGTCTTCCTGCCCGTGTGGAAACTTCAGGTTCCGGTGGAAGACGGAATGAAAGTCCGCGTGTTCGGCGCCGGCCGCGTGTATGCGAAGTACGGGAAATTTTCGCTGTCCGCGGAGAAGATCGAACCCATCGGCGAGGGCGCATTGCGGAAAGCGCTCTCGCTGCTCCGACAGCGTCTCGAAAAGGAAGGATTGTTCGACCCGTCGCGCAAGCGTGCGCTGCCGCGCTTCCCGTCTAACATCGCGCTCATCGCGAGCCGCGAAAGCGCGGCGTATGGCGACTTTATCCGCGTGGTCGGCGAACGGTGGGGCGGGCTCGAGATCGACCTGTACCACGTGGTGGTTCAGGGTGAGCGCGCGGCACAGGATATCGTTCATGCGATCGGTCAGGTGCAGGAAGGGGACTACGACGCGCTCGTCATGACGAGGGGAGGCGGGTCGTTCGAGGAACTCATGCCGTTCAACGACGAGACGCTCGTCCGCGCCATCCGCGCATCCCGCATCCCCACGATGGTCGCTATCGGTCATGAGCGCGACCTGTCGCTCGCTGAGGAAGCGGCGGACGTGCGCGGGTCTACGCCCACCGACTGCGCGCGTCGTCTCGTGCCGGATCGCCGCGACGTGCAGTACGAGCTCGCGTCGCTCATGGGGTTGGTTGAGACCGCGTTCATGCAGCGACTTGAAGCATATCGCGTCATCATCGATCGGACGCTCCACGCCCCGGGCCAGTGGATCGCGGGTCGTCGTACGGAGCTTGAAGGACTCGCTTCAACGTGTACGACGGGTGTGCAACAATGGTTTCGGACGCTTCAGGATCGGTTCCAGTCTCACGTCCGCCTCCTGTCGTCTCTTGATCCGAAACGCGTGCTCGCGAGGGGATACGCGGTCGTGAAAGACGCGGCCGGCCGCGCGGTCACGTCTGCTGCCCAGCTCCGCGTGGGCGCGGACGCGACTGTCCAGCTGAAGGACGGCGAGGTCGGAGTTACGGTCACGCGGATCGGGAAGCAGCCGTTACAGCCGAAAATGTTATAATTGCATATGGCACCCAAAAAAGACTTCAAAGACGTGGACGTTGCGAAAGGCTTCAAAGAGATGGAAGATATCGCCGAATGGTTTGAGAAAGGCGAGGCCGACCTAGACAAAGGCCTCGAAAAGTTCGAGCGCGCCATGACGGTCGCCGACGCATTGAAGAAGCGGCTGGCCATGGCGGAGAATCGGGTGAAAGAGATCAAACGGAAGTTTGAAGCAGATAGCTAAGTTTCTAGGTTGTTAGGTTCCTCAATTGAGCAACCTAAAAACTTAACAACGTAGCTTCAACCACACATGCGCCTCCTTCTTCGTTGGGCCATTTCGGCTTTCGCCATCTTCCTCGTGCCGTACATCGTGCCGGGTGTCACGATTCGTAATTTTTGGACTGCGCTCGTGGCGGCCCTGGTTATCGGTCTCATTAATGTCGTGATCCGTCCCGTTCTGGTGCTCCTCACGCTGCCGGTAAACCTCCTCACGCTCGGACTCTTCACGCTCGTGATTAACGCGATCCTGTTCTGGCTCGCGTCTACCATCGTGAAGGGGTTCGAGGTCCAGGGATTCACGGCCGCCTTTCTTGGCGCCCTGGCCTACTGGTTTATCGCCTGGTTCGCCAATGCTGTCGCAGGGACGAAGAAGTAGACGACCATGTCTGTCACCGTCCTCTCCGTCGGCGGATCACTCGTGGCGCCAAAATCCGGCATTGATGTCGGATTTTTGAAAAAATTCCGTCAGCTGATCCGTCGGGAAGCGAAAAAGGGGAGTCGGTTCATCATCGTGGTGGGTGGCGGGAATACGGCGCGGACGTACCAGCGGGCCGCGAGCTCGCTCGTGCGCCTCGCAGCGGAAGACGTGGACTGGCTCGGTATCCACGCCACGCGCCTGAACGGGCATCTGCTCCGCACGATTTTTCGCGACATCGCGCAGCACCGGGTGGTGAAAGATCCGTCACGTCCGGTCACGTGGAACCGTCCGGTCTTGATCGCCGCGGGTTGGAAGCCCGGGTGGTCCACGGACTACGTGGCGGTCCGTCTCGCCAGGAAGTTCGGCGCGACAACGGTCGTGAATCTCACGAACACGGATGGCGTGTACGACCGCGACCCGTCACTGCACGAAGACGCCCAGCGTCTCGACCGTATGGATTGGAAGTCGTTCCGCAAGCTCGTCGGCTCGCGCTGGGAGCCGGGCGCAAACGCGCCGTTCGATCCCATCGCTTCGCGCCTCGCCGCGAACTGGAAGATGACGGTGATCGTGATGCAGGGAAAATCGTTGAAGAACGTCGAGGCGGTGTTCAACGGGAAGCGGTTTCGTGGGACGACGATTTCGTAAGCTCACAACGCGTGCCTTCCCGCGCGACGACCCCCGCACATTATCCCTTGTGAGTCGCGGCCTTCATCCAAGCGTCTTCCCGAGTTCGTCGTCGCGCGTAGATCGCAAGAGCACCTAATGACATGGCGACGAGCTCGGGATGACGCTTGATGGAGTCAAGCGCAGTTGACAAAACGGCAGGAGGGTGCTATGATGTTGGCATATGAAATCTGAATCCATGCACGGAGGGATGATCCAGCCTGAAGAGGCGAAGCGTCTCGCAACACACAAGGCGCCAAAGCCCGCCGAAACGGCAACTGTCCGCAAGGAGGAACTGCCTGCGTCCGGTCGCGAGCTGTTGGCGCAGGCCTACGGGATGCTCGTTCGGAATGAGCAGCCCGGTGCGAACGACGCACTCGTGGCCATGCTCGAGCAGGCGCGCACGGATTGCCTCGGCATGCGCGATTTGCCGAAGGATGTCCCGTCTGCCGCGATCCTCGCGGACAAGCTGCGCGTGGTTGTCCGAGGCATGGCAGTGTCTGGCCGATCATCCGCCGAGCTCTACAGCGACGTGTTGGATTTGGTCACCGACGAGATTCGCGGGAAGCGGGTGAAGCGCGCGGCCTGATTACGACGATACATAACAAGCGGCCCCGGTCTTAGGCAGACCGGGGCTTTGTTGCGGACGGATAGTGTATTCTGAAGGCCGCATCGTCCAGGATGATCCTGAAGTGCGAGTGCATCTTCACCTGCCATGCAAGTGCGACCACGCCCACGACGTTCAGGTAGGTGAGGTAGGCCTGCGGGCCTTTCGCGGCGAAGCGATGGATGCGCTCGTCTATGAGCAGATCCCATCCGGTGTCGGCGTGGAGTCGCATGAGCGACACGAGCAGCGCTTCCTGGCGTTTCACGTCGGTCCATCCGTTCATGATCCTGAGGAAGTATTCCGCATGATCGAGCTCATCCGTGGTGAGTGACAGGTCGGCGTTGGGGTTCTGCAGCACGTTGCGGAGCGCCTCTTCGAACTCCGCACGGGCCGCATCGGCCGGCGGGATTTCCCGCATGGCCAGGGTAAGAAGCGCCTCGGCGTTCCGCGTCATGACGGCTCTTGTTCTGAAAAGGTCGTGAACATTTCCCATGAGTCCTCCCTGCGCGGTTCATCGCGCGTATCGGGACGTGATAGCTCAACAGGAAAATCGGTTTATGTCAACTGTTTCCTTGGGCGATGAAGTCAAGCGGTCTTGACTAATCGGTGGTTTCCTGATAGGTTGGCGCTCCAAGCGTTCCTTCACTTCAACCGTTCATACGAGGAGATGAACATGGAAAGACCCAGCATGCAGTTCAACTGGCCGATCATCGTGGCGCTCGTCCTCGGCTTCCTCGTTCTCTACGCGCTGGAGACGGTGTGGAGAGGGGATGCGCCACCAGACGGGGATCCATCCGTCTCTTCCGGGAGACCATGATGTTCATCCATCTACGCGCGCGCGACATCCTTGGCGACGTGGTTCTTTCTACTTTCAGAGGAAAACGAATGATCTGGATCCTCGGTACGGCAACCGTCGTCTTCCTGCTCGCAGCCATCTGGCTCGCGAACGAACACGTGAAGAAGTTCCGGATGATGGCCGACTTCATGGCCGGCGCGGATAACCTCGTCACGTATCGCTACGCCGGTCCGTCCGTCACGGGCGGCGCGGGGATGCGGAACGTTGTACTCCGCGGACGAAAACCGTTTTCCGCGCTCGTCGGGTTCCGTTTCACGGTGCCCCTGGCAGGCGACCTCGGGTCCGACTTCTACGGCATCGTCCGATCGAACGAGCATGGCGTAGCCGTCATCTCCACATACCTCGGTCACCGGCCCGCCGACTTCCTGTTCCTCCTGAACTCGGATCTGACCTCAAACCCGGTTATTGCATCGTCAACCGACACGGATCAGGACATGAAACCGCACGTGGTGTTCCCGCCGCATCTGGTCCAGCGCCTCGGTTTCTGATGCCGTGGCGTCCCAACCCTTCGCCGCCCTCCCAATCACTGGGACGGGCGGCGTCGTCATTTTATTGGGGTTGACCCCGCCCCAGTTCACGACGACGATCCAATAGGTCACTCGGTACCTGAAGTTGTAAGTGCTGTTCGCGATACGAGAGTATTGTCGCGAACTGGAGCGGGGTTGACCGCTTTGACAGTCTCCCGTATCCTGTCGCCGACACTCATCAGTCCTGAGACAGCAGGGGCCCACGAGTACAACGGGCTCAAACCCGGGCCGTCAGACGGCCCATCCCTGCCGAGGAGCCGAGAGCGACGTTTTGGAGCTTGCCGTGAGCAAGGCCGAGCGGTCGCGCAAAGCCCACAGGATCGCTGTGGGTGTTTTAAACCTTAAAGGTCGTTCCTCATCGCGGAGTTTAACCCGAGCGCAGCCGAGGGGATCCTCGGAATGACAATCTTGGTACGAAGCGGTGATCCATTATTCAACTATGCCAAAGACAAAGACGCAAAAAGCCGCGACCGTGTCGGAACTCGTGAAGGAGTTCAAGGGAGCCAAGTCCGTGGCGTTCGCGAACTACCAGGGCCTTACGGTCTCACAAGCCGACGAGCTTCGCGCGAAAGCCCGCGAGGCCGACGTTCGCTACGTGGTGGCCAAGAAGACGCTTATAGGTCGCGCAGCCAAGGAGGCAGGGTACGACATCAACGCGAAGGAATTGCCGGGCATGCTCGGCGCCGCGTTCGCCGCGAACGATGATGTAGCTCCGGCCAAGGTGCTTGGCGACCTCTCGAAGAAGTCCACGATGAAACTCGTGGGCGGGATCTTCGAAGGCGCGGTCGTTCCGGCGGAAAAAGTCATCGCGCTCTCGATGCTCCCGGGCAAGAAGGAATTGCTCGGCATGTTCGTGGGGACGCTGAACGGCATCCCTGCGGCATTCGTGCGCGCGTTGAATGCCATTCGTGAGAAGCAGGAGGCTGGGTCGTCCTCTGTGGTCGCAGAAGCACTGGTAGGGGCGGAAGCCCGCCCTGAGCGAGCGGAGCGAGCCGAAGGGTCACCCCGTCCCGAACAGGACGCCGCGGTGCCCGTCGCAGCCGCGTTAGACGCGGTTCCGGCCGCTGAAGAGGCTGCATCGGTCGCAGAAGCTCCGGCAGAAACGCCTGCTCCGTCCAACGATGCTCCGGCCGCTGAAGCTCCCGTTTCAGAGTCCAAGCCGGAAGGCGACGCTCCAGCTGCGTAATCCGGTCCCAAGTTCCCAGTCCCCAATTACTAACTATCACCCCTATGTCAGACGAAACGAAGGTCGTCGAGGTCCCGGCCAAGTTCAAGGATCTCGTGTCCGCTGTTGAGAAGATGTCCGTGCTCGATCTGTCGGAGCTCGTGAAGGTGCTCGAAGAGAAGTTCGGCGTTTCTGCCGCCGCTCCGGTCATGATGGCCGCCGCCGGTGCAGGCGCTGCCGCCGCCGAAGAGAAGTCGGAGTTCACGGTTGAACTCTCCGACACCGGATCGAACAAGATCGGCGTGATCAAGGTTGTCCGCGAGATCACGGGTCTCGGCTTGAAGGAAGCTAAGGATATCGTGGATGCCGCGCCGAAGGTGATCAAAGAAGGCGTGCCAAAGGCCGATGCCGAATCCTGGAAGAAGAAGATCGAAGAAGCGGGCGGAAAAGCCACGCTGAAGTAAGCGGATCGCCAAGACGTAAGAAACGAAAAGCCTCGACCATGCGTCGAGGCTTTTCTAACTGTTCAATAAATGCCTAATGACTAATACCTAATGCCACATGACGAATCCTCATTTGAGGCATTAGGCATTAGGCATTAGGCATTCTGCACCGCGCTCCATTTACGGCAGCGCCAACTCGTACAACGCGTTTCCATCCACCACGTACATCTTCTTCGTCGCTTCGTCCGCCACGAGGTCGCGCGGGCCTTTGAACGCAGGTGAGACATACTGTGCTACGAGCCGTCCTTCTTTCGTGAAGAGGAGCGCGCGCTTGTTCTGACTGTCGGCAACGCCTACGTACTGCCCGTCGGCCATGGTCCACATGGCATTGCCGCTCTGGAGCGGCGGATCCACCGGTGACAGGGAGAAGCCGTCTTGTCCGCCCGCATAGAAACGGGCCATTTGTCCGTTGGACGTGAGAACGTACACGTTCGAGTCGATGGCGAGCGATACCGCGTTGTTCAGGTTCGTGGAAGCCGCCTGGAGGTACGCCTGTTCGGAGCCGAACCCGCCGGACGCGCTCGGGTACCGCCAGATCTGCCCGCCTGTCGCGTCCAGCCGGTATAGGCGGTTCGCGTAGTACACGATGTCGGTCATGGCTTGGGCTTTGCCGCTCCCGATCGAGAGCGGTCCCACATCGCCGCTCGCTACGTTCACCGCGAAGAGCTTCCCGTCATCCATGGCAACGATGACCGACTCCCTCCCGGGAGCCAACGCTACGGGATTGGCGGCGCCATCGGGCAGCGTAATTTTTTTTGCATCGCGGGTGGTGAGGTTCAGCGCCACGATGGAGCGGCTTGAACGGTCGGCGGCTACGAGGTTCCCCTTGAAGAGAATGGGGGAGAGGAGCGCCCCGTCGGCGATCTCCGTTGGGAGCGCGTAGATTTGCGCGGGCTGCGGCACGGTCACGAGGCGGCGGAGCTTTTCCTTGAGTTCCTTTGCGCCGTCTTTCAATTTGTCCACGGCCTGTTTTCGGTCGTTCGTGGCGACGTCGAGACCCGTCAGGAGCGCGTCGGCTTCGGACAGACTGCGGCGCGCCTTGTCTTCCGAGTACACGGATTCGCCCTGTGCGCGTTCGATGATGCCCTTGGCGCCGTCGTACGTGCTGTTCCAAGCTGCGCGTTCCGCTGCCACGGTGCGTTGATACTTCACGAGAGAGCCGATCACGAGGATGAGGAGCGTGAGCGCAACGATGCCGACGAGGAGCGACTTGCGTTTCTTTGTGAGGAACGTGCCGAAACCGGCGTTCATACCCCGCAGACTCGTCATGGTGGCAACGTCCCGCACCCGTTCCTTCGATACGAGCCGGCGCATCTTATTGAGGAGGCCGAGCGGACCTCCGATGATCGGCGCCAGCGGTTCGCCTTTTGTGGTATCAGCGTTTCGTGGCGCAATGGAGGGCGCGAGCTGTCTGGTGGTGGATGCCTCGGTCATGCGGAGCCGTTCGATGGATGCCGTGCTTTTCCCTTGCGGTTCCACGGGAACGGGGGGGAGGGGCTTTGGCTGATCCGAAGGCATGGCAGCCACCACAACGGCCACGAAATCGTCTGGAATCGCCTGGCGTTCCAGGTCTTGCCGGATCTCAAGCGCGGCCGTGACGGGCGGGAGCGTGGTGAGACGCTCCTTCATGCGAAGTTCGTTCCGGAGTCGGTCCAGGTTGCGTGAGCCAGCCACGAGCACGTCGCCCATGTTCACGTCGCCGCAGATGATGGATGCGAACACTTTCTTCGGATTCACGTCTACGGGTTGTTCGAGCGAGCCGAAGAGGTCGTACGTCTTGAAGCTGCCGTCGCCCTGCTTCTGCAGGAACATGTTCATGAGCTGCCCCAGGCCCGTGAGGCAAAGGTGGCCCTCCGAGAGTTCGATCACGTAGATGTTCACGCGCGACCAGTTGATAGGCGTCGGCTCGCGCTCCAGGAACCGGCCTACGGCGTCGTTCAGGTTTTGGACTATCTTTTCGAACCGTGTCACGGGGTCGGCGTCCACTTCGATCGTGAGGTTGCGCGAACGCTCCGCCTCTTCATTGATCGTGTCGATGAGCTGGTCATACACGTAGCCCGTCCCGTTGATTTCCGCGATCACGAGGAGGATCGGTCCGCGCTTCAGGGGGCCACTCGATTCAAAACGGAAAATGCCGACGATCTTATCGTCGATCTGGCTCATCGCCACTTCGATGTCGGTGATGCGGAAGATTTGTTCCCCCGGCATGGCCGTGTGCTGTTCCATGAGGTTCCGATGGATACGCGATCGGAGAGTGATAGTCCGTGCAGGTGTTCACGCGACGTCGCTAATGAACACATCATCTCGTATTCGCTTGTGTATTCACGGAGTATACGCGACCGCTCCGCGAATCGTCGAGCAGACCCCGCCTCGCTTGGCAAGCCCTCCACCGCGCGTGAGTCCGGACGTGTGGAAGTGTCTCCCGTACTTGCCAGGAATGGCCCCAAAAGGCAGGATAGAGGCGACGTATGCTCGAACACCTATTTGGTTCACGAACCCGCGTCCGGCTCATCTCCCTGTTTTTGAACAGCCCGGACGAAGCGATCTTCGTCCGTGAGCTTACCCGTCGGATCGCCACCCAAATCAACGCCGTGCGACGCGAACTGCAGAACCTCATGAAGCTGGGCTTGGTCCGCGAGGTGAAGGGCGGAGGGTCTGGGGACGAAAAGCGACCCGGATTGAAGCGCCGGTACTACCAACTGAACGCCGTCTATCCGCTCCTGCCGGAAATCAAAGCGCTCATGACCAAGGCGCAGGTGCTCGTAGAGCACCGGCTCGACAAGGAACTCGAAGCGCTCGGACAGGTGAAGTATGCGGCTCTCATGGGTTCCTTCCTCGGCGTACCGAATGCGCCCGTGGATCTTTTTATTGTAGGCACCATCAACCAGTCCACGCTGAAGAAGCTGCTCGCGAAAATCGAAAAGGCGATTGGTCATGAAGTGAACTACACCGTCTTTTCCGCGAACGAGTACCAGTACCGGAAGGACATGATGGACAAGTTCCTCATGGGGATCCTGAACACGCCGAAGAACGTGATTCTGGATCGGCTCGAGGAGAAGGCAAAGCGGGCGTGATGGTTGGGGATTGGGGACTGGTAAATGGGGACTGGGTCAAGCACAGGCACGGGTTCCACCAGTCCCCAGTCCCCAATCCCCATTTCCTGGTCCCCAGTCCCATCCCTCATGTCTTGGATCTTCATTGATACTCACGAACGGGGGGTTATGCGCCTCGCGATGCTGCCTATGCGCGGCCGCATTCGGTCGCTTCGTAGAAAAGTCGCACCCGGCGCATCCATCGCCACGCTCGCGACGTTCGTGGCACCGAAAAACGTCGAGCGCGCGAGCGGCATTTGCGTTGTCGCCGGTCCTGGGTCGTTTTCCGCTGTCCGGAGCGGCGTGCTCGCTGCCAACCTGCTTGCCCGCGTGTACGGAAAACCGCTCTACGGTTTCTCCTGCCACGAAACCGCGGACCTCCGCGTCGTGAGAGATCGGCTCGCGGCAGGGTCCGTCGCAGTCGTGCCGTACGTGGCGCCTGTGTACGACGCAGAACCCAATATTACATGCTGACGGTACGAACATGGATTACGTTCCTCGTCGCTTCGCTCCTCGGAATGTCAACCTTTCTATGAACCCTTGTCATTCCGAGGAGCGAAGCGACGAGGAACGTAATCCATGAATCGCCGACGTTTCTACGAGATCATCCCCGGCGCCCTCGTGTGGATCACGCTCACGGGGTCGGTGGCGTTGTCGTTCATCCGGCCGCTCTGGATGATCTACTTCGTGATCGTGTTCGACGTGTACTGGCTCCTGCGCGTGGCCTACTACCTGCCGTTCCTTCTCGTGGCCTGGTGGCGGTACCGCCACGACATGCGCGTGGATTGGCAGTCGAAGGTTCAGGGAATGCCCGGGTACGAACGGGTCCGGCACCTCGTGTTCCTGCCCACGTATAAGGAAGATCTTTCGATCGTCCGCGAGACGTTCCGGAACCTGCTTACGAGCGCAACGCCGCCTGATCGCATGATCGTGTGTGTGGCGGGGGAGGAACGCGACCGCGAGCGCTTCGAGTCCATCGCGTCTGCCGTGAGGGACGAATTCGGCGCGCGGTTCTTGAGTTTCCAGACTACGCTCCACCCTGCCGATCTGCCGGACGAGATTCCCGGTAAAGGCTCGAACCTGAATTGGGCCGCCCACCAGATGATCCCGGTCGTTGAGTCCCTCGGCATCTCACCCGACGATCTCATCGTGTCGTCGTTCGACATCGATTCCCAGGCGCACCCGCAGTACTTCGCGCGCCTCACGGTGGCGTACCTATCGGAACCGAATCCCACGCGCTGCTCGTACCAGCCCGTTGCGCTCTACAACAACAACTTGTGGGAGGCGAAGGCGCCGGTGCGCGTAGCGATGTTCGGCACCACCTTCTGGCTCATGACGGAGATGGCGAGGCCCGAAGAGATGATGACGTTCTCATCACACTCCATGAGCTGGCGCATGCTGCTCGACGTGGGATTCTGGCAAAAAGACATCGTGAGCGAGGATTCGCGCATCTTCCTGCAGGGGCTGATCCATTACCATGGCGACTATCGCGTGGTCCCCATCAACCTTCCCGTATCCATGGACTCCGTCTCCGGGAACGGTTACACGGCATCCCTGAAGGCGCTCTATACACAGCTCCGCCGCTGGGCGTGGGGCGTAGAAAATCTCCCGTATATGGCAGAGGCGTTCGCAAAAGATCGCACCATGCCGCTCGGCGTGAAGGTGTCATACCTGTGGAAGCAGATTGAAGGGTCGTACACGTGGGCAACCGCGCCGCTCCTGATTACGCTCCTGGGCCAGCTGCCGTTCTGGGTGGCGCCCGAGCGTTTCCGGTCGTTTGCCGTGTTCCAGAACACTCCCTTCACGCTCCAGTGGATCATGCGTTTTGCGCTCGTTGGCGTGTTCGTCTCTGCCGGGCTCGCGCTCACGCTCCTGCCGCCACGCCCCGCGTACGTGCCGCGGAGCAAGACATTTGCGGTCGCCGTGCTCCAATGGCTCCTCCTCCCGGTCACGTTCGTCCTCTTCGGGTCCATCCCGGCCGTGGATGCGCAGACCCGGTTCATGCTTGGCGGGAAATTCCGGTTGGGGTTCAATGTCTCGGCGAAACGGAAAGTCACAGCTGCTGCAAACCTGTGATTGATGGATTACGAACATGGATTACGAATTACCAATGGCTCATGCGAATATACAAATTACGAATGGCTTCGTAGAGCGGATTCGTAATTCGTATATTCGCATGAGCCATTGGTAATTCGTAATCCATGTTCGTACGTATGGAACCCGCGAAGTCTCTCGTTATCAACGTCGTCACCTGGAATTCGGCGCGCTTTCTGCCGGACCTGTTTGAGTCGCTCGACCGGCAGACGTCGCGCGATTTTACGGTTACGGTGGTAGACAACGCGTCCACGGACGGAACGCTCGCATGGCTCGCCGAATACCGTCCGGATGTTACCGTTCTCCGAAATTTTCGAAACCAGGGGTTTTCCCGTGCGCACAACCAGGCGATCGCGCTCGCCCTCGCGCGCTGGGACACGGACCACGATCTCGCGCGCCGCACCGTGTTCGTGCTGAACCCCGATATCATCCTGCATCCGGACTGCGTGCGTGAACTCATTGCGTTTATGGACGCGCACCCGAACGCGGACATGTGCGGACCCAAGCTCCTGCGCGCGGTCCGCGTCCCGTCCGAGACGGGGGAGCGGGACGACATCGAGCAGACGAACGTGATCGATTCCACGGGTCTTGTGCTCCGCCGTACGCGCCAGGCGGCAGATCGGGGAGCGGGGGAGGAAGATCGGGGACAGTACGACGCCGTGGAACCATTCGGCGTCTCCGGCGCCGCGCTCGCGCTGCGCGCGTCGGCTATTCCCGCGCTTCGCATCGGCGACCCCGCTGGCAATGCCGGCGGGACTGGTGAATTGTTCGACGAGGACTTTTTCGCGTATAAGGAAGACGTGGACCTGTGCTGGCGCCTGCGGCTCCTCGGCCGGAGCGCCGCGTTCGTTCCGCAGGCCGTGGCCTGGCACCATCGCGCGGCCCGTCCCTCCGCGCGCCGATCCATCTTCGCTGCATGGAAAGAACAGCGCTCGCGCCCACCGCTCCTGCAGCTCCTGTCGTTTCGGAACCAGCTGTGGCTCGAATGGAAGAACGACGAAGCGGTCAACCGCTTGATCCACCTGCCGTGGATCCTCGCCGCCGCCATTGTCCGCCTCCTTTCAGCTCTCACGAACCCCACCCAGATCCGCGCCACGGCCGAAGCCTGGCTCGGACGCGGGAAGATCCGCGCGAAGCGGAAGGAGATGATGGCGCGGCGACGGTCCAGCGCGGCGGAGATACGGAAGTGGATGGTGTAAGTGGAGTGGATAACGTAAGGAATGGATGCACGGAAGGAGGGCTGCGCGGAAAGCAGAAAGCGTGAACGGAAGGAACCTGAGAGAGCGTGTTGATGATGTTTCGCGTTCCGCTTTCCGCGCAGCCAAGGATCCCCACCATGCCCGAATCAGCACCCAAGATTTCTTTCGTCACCGTATGTTACAACACCCCGAATCTCATCCGGGTGCTTTTGCGCGGCGTGGAACGCGCGGGGTTTCAGTTTTCGTTCGAGTATTTTCTCGTGGACAACGGCAAAGATGGCACGGCGGAGAGTGTTCGTGCGCAGTTCCCGTGGGTGACGGTGGTGGACGCGGGCGGGAACGTGGGATTCGCGGCCGGGAACAACGCCGCGTTCCGTCGCGCCACGGGCGAGTATGTCATGCTGGTTAACCCCGACCTCACGATTTTTCCCGGGGAGATGGAGAAGCTCATCGCGTACGCGGACGAGCATCCGGACGTCGGCATCGTTGGCCCTCGCGTGAACAATCCGAACGGAACGCGGCAGGAATCCTGCACGCGGTTCCCGCACGCGCTCATGCCGCTCTACAGTCGCACGTTCCTGGGCAAGACGCGTTTCGGACGACGCGCCGTGGACTGGTACCACCAGCGCGACATGGACCATGACGCGGATCACGAGACCGATTCGCTGTTCGGCGCCGCGCTCTTGATCCGGAAGAACGCGCTCGATGAGTTCGGGTTGTTCGACGAACGCTTCTTCATGTACTACGAAGACGTGGACCTGTGCCGGCGCGCATGGATGACGGGATGGAAAGTCCGTTACGCGCCGTCGGCGCGATTCGCGCACTATCACCAGCGGCAGAGCCTCATCCGTGCGCCGTGGGAATTGTTTACCAACCGCGTGGCGCGCGTGCACATCGCGAGCGGCATCCGGTATTTTCTGAAGTACCGCGGCATCCCGCATCCGCCCAAAGTCGCGCGCGACGCCGCCACCTTCATCCCCGCGCCCAACATGACGCTGTGACGCTTTCTTTCGATGCTGTACGGGCGACCCGCTGGGTCGCCCGTACCAGGAATAGACAGTGCCGCGTCAGGACCGAGCCGCGCAGCATACCGTTCGGGGCGGACGCCGTCCGCCCCTACCGGGCTCATTTCTGCTAAGATATCGCGTAGTCATGGCTGAACCTCCGAAACAAAACAGCACACCGAATTTCCTCACGTGCCCCGCGTTTCCTGAATTGGAAGCGCCGGATGGTTCGGTTGTCAGTGGGGAATCGGCAGTCGAGAAGTTCAGTGCGGACGAAACGGTCGGATCGGCGGACGCAGGAGATGCGGGCGCGTCGTCCGTACCGGCGGCGTCCGTTCCATCACAGCAATCACCGCTCGGACGCGCCATCCCTTCCATCCCACCCGGGATCGCAGTAAAGACGCCGTCGCCTCGACGCCGTCGCAGTCCTGCACTCTGGATCGCGCTTCTCGCGTTCCTCGTTCTCGCGGCGACAACCGGTCCGGCGCTCGTGGCGCTTGCGCGCGCGGGGGTAGCCGCGCAGTCGGCCAAGTCCGCGCTCACGCGCGCCGTTGTCGCCGCAGAGAAGC
>DATMXG010000077.1:0-5615 GCA_035561755.1 Methylomirabilis sp. (SeqCode) | reverse complement strand
AGGAAGTCAGGGGCGGGCCGAAAGATTTTGCCGAGTCGTTGCGACACCGAAACGTTCCTTTGTTATCACCCGCGAGCAGAAGCTCGAGCTCCACCCCTGACTTCCTGACGTCCCGAAATGATCCCCGAGTGCCCAAGTTCTTTCTAAAAAGCGCCCCCATGCCGAGAAATGGCACAGGGGCGTTTTTGTTGTTGCGATGTCCGGTCAGCGCTTCTTTCCGGGCCTGGGAGGCGTCGCGCCGCGTGTTTCGGATCGGAGCGATGAAGGCGTGGGCGGGAGCGGCGGTGGAACAGCTCCCTTCTTCGGCCTGTTTGCTTCGAGCCGTACTGCGATCGGCACCCGCTTTCCGCGGAGCTCGAGAAGGAACACGTGCGTGAGATCCTCGAGCGGAGCATTCATCAGGTCTTTCCGTTTTCCGGCGTACGCAGCGGGGTCGAGCGCGGCGAGCGTGAGGATCATCACCTCGCGAAGCGCGGCTTCGTCGCCGATCCAGTGTCCGTCGAGGAGCACGGTCGCCGTATTCTGGAGCACGTCGATCGGAACCACATTCGGGTTCGGGAGCGTCACACGCGTCCTTTTTAGCCGCGTGATGATGTCGGCGCGCACGAGGTCGTTGTGCGAAACACCGGCTGATGCGCCGGACTCGGGAGGGATGGACGCAGCCTTGCCGCGCGCGGCGTTGAATTCGCCGTCCGAGATGTGCGCCGTGTCCCGCGAGGCGATCGTTGCGGACGTTTCTCCGCCGTCGGCGGGGTCCGACGCCGGGACCACGGGTTCGTCCGGGTTCGCGGGCGGCTGTGTCGACTCCGTGCCGGGGACCACGGCATCCTCCTCTGCGAGAATGGCATCAATGTCGGCATCGTCAGCTTCGTCGGACGTGATCATGGGGATGCTATCCCTCTGTTTCTCGTCGTCCGTTTCCGCCGCTTCGGCGGAAGGCGCAAGGTCCACGTCTACGGGGATCGCAAGGCTCGTTGGCGGCAGATCCGAATCCCGATCGTCCGTCGGAGCCGTGATGGTGGGCATCGGATCCGACAGTGAGGAGGGAGCCGTTTGCAGGACCGCTGGGAGACTCATGGGCGGCGCATCCTCCTGTGGAGGAGGATGATTCGTGATCCGGGACTCATCCGCCCATTCATCATCCGGTGTGGCCGGAGGGGGGGAGAGTGGCGGTTGGATGTCGGACAGGGGTACGGCGTCCGCGGACGGTTCAGAAGGGTTCTTTACAGGAACGCCTTCCTCCGTGTCAGTGGACGCCGCTAGGCTTTTGGGCCGTCGCACTCCTCCGTTCCCACGAAGTCGGTCACGTCCAACGAGGGCGCAGGCTCCGACTCCTTGGGCCGTTCCACGAAGTTGTGCTGCTCGGCCACGAGCGGGTGTACCACCTTCTCCCAGATGTAGGGGAGCGAGATGTGCTTCACGAGCGACTCGGGCGGCACGGCGGAGAGAAACGTTTCCTCGGTGAACTTCCGTTCGTCCTTGAGCGCGGCGGCGATGATCTTGCCGAGCTCCTCCTTGGGGAGGTCGCGCGCGAGGCGGTCTACCGTGAGCGCGGCCACCACCTGTTCGTGGGTCACGAGGAGGTTCGCGATGGCGCAGTCGATGATGAAGGCGAGGTACGTCTTGGCGCGCACGCTCGTTTCCACGTCCATCGGCATGGCCATCCAGAACTTGCCTTCGGTGGCGTACTCCCAGAGCTTGGCACGGTTCAGGTAGCGCACGCGCTCATCCGGCTGGAACAGCTGGACGATCTCGGCGCACGTGGTGTCGCCTTCGTCGAGCGCGATCTGGAGATCGCCGCCTGCGGACTCCGCGGTCTTCTTGAGCGCAGTCTTCTCCTTCGTCCCCGTGGCCTCCACGAGGATGTTGGCGCGGAGGATGGGTCGCTCGATGAGAGCGATCATGATGTCCATCGGCGAGAAGTGCCGGATGAAATCCTCCGGCGTGCGCTCGCCCAGCTCAAGCCCCTTCACGATCACATGGGACAGGAAGCCGTCCCGTCCCGTGCCGAGTTCGGTCTGGAAAGGCTTTGAAGCCTCGGTCGGCGCGTCGCCTTGTTGGACTTCGGTCGTCTCGTCTGTCATCGGAGATCTCCTTCGGACACGCATCCTTCACCCCGCCTGCATGCAGGCGGGGTTCCCGTCCATTGGGACCGGGATTCCAACGCCTATTCGTTGGGAAAGTGCGATGGCCGACTTTTGCGTACATTTGGGTTTATGTCAAGACGAACACGAATGGGAGACGGATGGGATACGAATGATTACGTATTACAAATAGCCACACGCGAATATACAAATTACGAACTTTCTTAGAAAGACATTCGTAATTTGTATATTCGCGTGTGGCTATTTGTAATACGTAATCATTCGTATCCCATCCGTCTCCCACTATGCCCGACCTACACTCCCGAACAGCTTCATCTTTCTCATTGCGACCTCTCTCATCAACAAATTTGCCGGTTCAAGAAGCTTGCGCGGGTCGATGACCTTCGGGAGATCGTGGACGGCCTCACGGATGCCGGCGGTGAATGCGAGGCGCAGGTCCGTATCGATGTTGATCTTCGCGACTCCGTGTTTGATGGCCGTCTTAATGTCCTGGTCGAGAACGCCCCGGGCTTCTCCGAGTTTCGCGCCATATTTCTCCGCGAGGTTTTTCACGTCTTCGAGAACTCCGGATGCGCCGTGGAGCACGATGGGGAGGGGCACGAGTGCTGCGATTTTTTTCAGACGCTCGATGTCTAGGTGCGTCTTCCCTTTGAACTTGAAGGCCCCGTGACTGGTTCCGATCGCGACCGCGAGCGAGTCGCACCGCGTCTCTTTCGCGAATCGCGCCGCTTCGTCTGGATTCGTGAGCTTTGCGTCTTTCTCCGCCACGGACACAAGGTCCTCGATGCCTGCGAGTGCGCCGATCTCGGCTTCCACCGACACGCCTTTCCGCCTCGCCCATGACACCACCTTTTTCGTGTTCCGGACGTTCTCCGCGTACGGCAGACTCGACCCGTCGTACATGACGGACGTGTACCCGGCGTCGATGGCCGCCTTGATCGTTTTCAGGTTTTTTCCGTGGTCCACGTGCATCACAACCGGTACGCGTCCTTTCGCGGCAACGCGGATCATCGCGGCCAGGTAGTCCATGCCCGCATACTCAATTGCACCTTCGCTCGTCTGCACGATCACGGGTGACTTCATCTTTTCGGCCGCAGACATGACGGCCTTCAGGAATTCGAGGTCGTTCACGTTGAACGCCGGCACGGCGTACTTTTTCCGGCGGGCCGGGCCGAGGATTTTTTTTGCGGTGACGAGCATAGGGGTTAGTGCGTATGGAGCGAGGGTTTGATGTTGGCGTATTTTTTCATAACCGCGTCCAGTTTCCTCTTGGTGAGCAGACCTGCCTGCGGGCCGATCTGCATGATCACGCTCCAGCTGTTCGCCGATGACCATCGGAGCGATGTCGGGAGGTCGTACCCCATGAGGCGCGCCACGGTCATGGCGATGGCATAGCTGTCCCCGGCTCCTGTCCGTTCTATGGGCCTGCCATCGAAAATCGGCATGTGCCAATGGTCGTTGCCGTCCCACGCGTCGGCTCCGTTTTTCCCATCCGTGATGACCACCGTATCCGCCCCGTGATGGTGGAAGGCCTCAAGCAGATTGCACGTTGTTCGCTCGCCGTCCGCGAGTAACTGGTGCGCTTCATCCTTGTTCAGTATGAAGAGCCAGCTACGCTTGAGGAGCGGCGACATCTTTTTTAAGCCCGCGCGGACGTGGGTCGTACCGGGTTGAAATACGAAGCGGGCTTCCGGGTGTCGGTCGAGTTCGCGGATGAGCGCGCGGTCGAACGCGTCATGCTTGGTGCCCATCGCGGAGTAATAGATGCATCGTGCGGGAGGGAGTTTCGGAAGTTTGTACGCTCTTGGCTGGAAGTATACGAGCTGTGTGCGTTCCCCTTGGAATCCGATGATGGTGGCTTCGCTCGTGGGGTAAGCGCGGTCAGTCGCGATGTAGTGCAGGTCCACTCCCTCCTTACCTAACGCTTCTTTCAGGTTCTTGCCCGCATTGTCGTCCCCCACCCACGACACAAATGCCGTCTTCAGCCCCAGGCGCGCTGCGCCCACGGCGGCGTTTGCCGAGTTGCCAGCGGCCGGGACTTTCACGATGTGCTGCACCGGAATTTTTTCCGCGTACTCGAGGCACAGGAGGCAGCGATCCTTGTTGATCGTGCAGCTCAAGGAAGCCTCATTGATCATGTAGAACACGTCGCGGAGCGATTCGCCGACAGCAATGAGATCGTAGGCAGGTTTCTTTGATGGCATAAGGGAAAGGATAGCATGGAGAGGTGGATGGCGCAGGCTGCGGGGGTGGGATGGATAGATTGACAAACCGGTTCTATATTGGTAAGAGAAGGCTGCGTTTCGTACCCTTCAAAAGGAAACAGTCGAATGATGATAAGCATGAGTCTGTCGATGTCTCAGCAACAGACCCAGCGTCTCGTGATTGCCATGCCCCAGCTCCAGTGGAGCCTGGTGCAGGCCTACCAGATCGGCTTTGGTAAGCCCCCGCCCTACAAGGAGCCGACGTTCGAGGAAGAGGAGTTCACGCCTCGCCTCAAGCTCGAGCTCCGGCGGATCCCGGGCTTCGAAAACCTCGATCACGTGGCGCGCCTGCGCGTCGTGGATGAGGCGAACGAGGTGTTCCGATTCGCCTACACCCGCGGCAGGGGCGAGGACGACGGCCGCACGCTCGGCTACTTCAAGATCCCGCTCCTCCGGAACCGCAACGTGGAACCGGACGAGATCAAGATCCGCATGAGCGCGGCCGAGTACGAACGCGCCACCGCGATCCTGTCTGCCGTGGGCGAGATGGAGCGCATCGCGCGCGCCGTCCCGTACTACGGGCTGTACCGGTCGGTGCGGAAGCACCTCAAGCGGATGGGTGGCATTCCTCTGGAACAGACGGTCCTCGTGTCCGTGGACCGCGGCGGACGCATCCCGTGCACCATTCTTCAGCGCGCGCTCGGGCTCCCGACCATGCTCTCTCTCAAGGTGAACCAGGGAGGCAACGGCGACGGGCTCGACCAAGACAAGCTCGCAGAGTTCGCCGAAAGTGGCGCGCTCCGCGGCAAGTACGTCCTCTTCGTGGACTCGACCGTTGACTCGGGCAGACAGATCAACGCGCTGAAGAAGTTCTTCGACCCGTGGTGTTCGCGCATCGGATTCTCGATGTGGTCCATCGTGGGCTCGAACGAGTACGGCAAGAATCTCGACTCCAAACACTCGGACATCAACTGGGGCGTGGATCCGGACAACACGTTCGAGGACAAGCCCGAGCTCATGGGCATCGACTACGCGCCCGGGTCGTACGAGAAGGTGGTCGAGTGTCCGTCGGACGCGTCGCGGGCCATCCGGGCCTGTCTCCTCGCCGTTCCCGACGGTTACGTCTACGCGGCCAACGACATCGACGCGCAGATCGACCGCCAGCGGAAGGAGTGGGCAAAACGCCAAAAGCAACGGCGCATCGCCCACCGCAAGCTCGTCCGCAAGGAGCGGAGTGCCCACCGCAAGGAGACGCAGGAGTGGCGCGCGGAAAAGAAGCGCGTCACGGCCGCCGATCGGCTCGAGC
>DATMXG010000076.1:0-3269 GCA_035561755.1 Methylomirabilis sp. (SeqCode) | reverse complement strand
AAGTGCAGCAGCCGTTGCAGTTCCTGCGCAAAGCAGCGTTTGTTCGTGCAGACGGTCGCGACTTCGCCTTCTCGTCGGGCAACGGGAGACCCGCAGATCGGACACGCTTTCGGCATGTGGAAGGCGTGCTCCTTCCCCGTCCGCAGCTTCGGAAGAACCTTGATGACCTTCGGGATCACGTCTCCCGCTTTCTCCACGATGACCGTGTCGCCGATTTTCAGACCGAGCCGCTCGATCTCATCTTCGTTGTGAAGCGAGGCGTGCGTGACCGTTGTACCTACGAGCCGGACCGGGTCGAGGACCGCCACCGGTGTGAGCGCACCAGTGCGGCCAACGGAGACCGTGATGTTGCGCACGACGGTGGTCCCCTGCTCTGCCGGAAACTTCCAGGCAAGGATGGCGCGCGGCGTCTTCCCGACCACGCCGAGCGACGCGAACAGTTCGTCGTCGTTCACATTCAAAACCAACCCGTCGATCCAGTAATCGAGCTTCTCGCGGCGGTCGTGCAGGTGGTTGAAGACGATTTCCGCGTCGTCGAGCGTGTCACAGCGCTTCGCATTCGCATTGATCGGGAATCCGAGAAGCTTCAACGCCTCGTGCCGCTGCTCACTCGTGCGGAGCCCGTGATCGCCAAGGAGGCCATAACTCATAAACGACAACCCGCGTTCGGCCGCGACCTTAGGGTCGAGCTGCCGGATGCTTCCTGCGGCCGCGTTTCTCGGATTCGCAAGCTCCTGCTCGCCGCGCTTGACCAGCGCCTTGTTCAGCTTCTCCAACTGCTTCTTCGTCATGTATGCCTCTCCACGAACTTCGAGACGGCCCGCGTGAAACACGAACGTCCGCCGAACCTTGGAAGCATCGCACTGCCCATGCCAGCGCTTCAGGAACGATTCGACCTCGTGGTCGCTCGCACGACGCAGGACGAGGGGCACGGCATCGATGGTCCGCACGTTGTGCGTAACGTCTTCCCCCACCCTGCCATCCCCACGAGTCGCCGCGACGGACAGTGACCCATCCACATACACGACGGACATGGCCAGGCCGTCCATCTTCGGATCCGCAAAAAAATCAAACGCGGCGCGCGGCCGGAGCTTCTTCATCCGTTCCAGCCACCCGTCGACTTCTTCACGCGAAAATGCGTCCTCGATCGAGAGCATCGGGACGTCGTGACGCACTTTTCTGAACCCCGCGATCGCTTTCCCGGCCACGCGCTGCGTGGGAGAATCGGACGTGACGAGGTCCGGAAACTGCTGCTCGAGCTTGTAGAGCTCGTGTTTCAGCGCATCCAACGCAGCCTCGGGAATTTCGAGGCGATTCTCCACGTGGTACTGGTACCGGTACCGGTCGATTTCCTTTCGAAGCTTCTCGATGCGTTCCCTAGCCTCGGCGTGGGTCATGCGGATAGGGTACCGAAAATGACGGGGGTACGTAAGACCCTATTCTCACGTACTTACAGACACGGTGGCGCCGTTCTTCGTCCCACCGCTCACACGCTTCGCTCGCTCGGTCGGGATGACAATCTATTATTAAGGACAAGGGGGTGCTGGATTAAGCGGATCTTTAATTAATTGGCACTCGCTGAAAATCACGAATGAGAAGATGCCGGAGAGGATGTCCTGCCGCGGCGATTGGACGGAGATAGCCTGAGTGGACCGTTTGTACTTCCCCGTGGAACCGATGGTGATGTCTCCCGGGAACGGCATGGGCGCATACGCCCCCGTGGGCGACACTTCAACCTTCAGGTTCGTTGCCGCGCATCCCTTGGGCCTGAAACGCAACCGGTACGCCTTGAGCGGATCGATGAGCGTGGTCTGTGGGCTTGAAAGACCGCGGACGATCGTGAAGTCTGTGGGAAGAACAGCGCCACCGGAAAGCCACTGCGAGTACCCAAGCTCCATCTCCGGCGGCACGCCGCCCGGACAGTCGGACCCAGCGCCCCAGCTCCAATCCACGCGCGTAACGCCCGCGGCTGCGCCAACGTTGTCCGGATCGAACAGGTCTACGAACTGGAAGTCCCCTCTTCGGATGAGCGTGAAGGATTTCGCGTTCGTCTGCAGAAATCCGGAGCTCTGCGCGGTCCACGAACTCCCGTTCGTGAACGTTCCGGCGAGCGCACCAAGGTCCGTTACACGCGCGTTTTTCTTACGCAATTCGTAAAGCTGTCGTTCTACGCCGGCATCTGCCGCGTAGTAAGACGTCATAGAGGCGTCGATGTCCGCGCTGCGCCGGAGGCTGTCGAGCACCACGATCCCGAGCCCGATGCCGGCCAGGAGGATCGATGCCATGATCACGAGGGCGAGAGGCAGGATGTTGCCGCGCGCCACGGAAGAGGAGCGCGTTCCAAGTTCCACGTTCCACGTTCCAAGCGGATGGAACTGGGAACTGGGAACTTGGAACTGTTTGTCCCGCGGATAATTATCGGACATAGAGTCTACTTGAGACGGACGTTTGGATCGACAGCTTCGCCTGTTCCTGCGCCACCACGTTCTTGTACGTGGCGTCGATCACGAAGGTAACACGCGGCTGATTGCTGTTGTTGTACGCGAGCCCCACGGCCTCAAAGGGATTCTGGAGCGGGGTCACGTACGCATCGAACCGGTCGATATTGATGTTCTTGCCGGTAATAGGCACCCAGGTAGCGCCGCTGTCGAGTGACAGGGCGAGGCAGTCTGCGTTGAGCGGAACGCACGGACCGCCGATCTCCGTCAGCCCCCAACGCCTGAACGATACCGTGCTCCCGGTAGACGAGATGAGATTGAGGGTTCCGACCGGCTTCGCGAGCGACCCGGGGAGCGCGGGATACGAGACCGTATTGTTCCGCGCCGCGCGCACCATGAGTTCCATGGCAAAACGCAATTCCTGCCCGAGCGCTTCGGCATTGGCCACGCGGCGGTGCAGTCGCGTGAAGTTGATGTACGTCGCGGCAATGGACAACGCCCCGATGGAAAAGATGGCGATGACGATAAGGAGCTCGATGACCGTAAATCCCGCACCAGTTTTTTTCAAAGCAAAAAACTGGTGCGGGATAAACCCCGACGTTCGGCGTTCGGCGTTCGGCTGTCGTCCGAATCTCAAACGCCGTCTGCGCCCTGCAAACAGTCGAACGGCCATCGACGGTTGCCGATTCTTATCGCCAATCATAGATATCATCTTCAACGAGGCTTTGATGCGTCCCGTCGCGTTTCGTCCACTGAACAAGCGAACTCACGCGTATTCCGATTTTCCCGAGGACTCCGCAGGAGAAACCGCTTGCAACGATGGTGTAATCT
>DATMXG010000075.1:0-6640 GCA_035561755.1 Methylomirabilis sp. (SeqCode) | reverse complement strand
CGAGCGATATTCGCCTGCGTTTCTCCTGTTGCCAGCCCTCGGCTGATCTCCTCTCGTTCGTTGTCAGAAAGTCGTTGGTACGTTCCTTGTTTCATATGGAGTGAATGTATCACCCCGTTGCGCTAGATTGTTGACTCCAAGCTAGAAAACCTAGACGCTAGTTTTAGCCAAGTTTTAGGTTCTTAGGTTTTCGTACACGGTTCTCAGCTTAGCGGAGTTTTGGGTTTTTGGGTTTTCGTATTAGATGTTGGTTGAAATACAAACGACCGTTATTTCAACGGCCGTTTGTATTTACCAATTTTGACTACTCAAAACTTGCCGACAGCTTGTTTCGTCGTACCATCCGTAGGGAAGTATGTGGCCGTAAAGTCAGTATCATTCTTCCAAGTCACTGATCCCCATTGCTGAAGACGCGTGCCACTTACATCTTGTGCTTGACCGCCGTCTGTACCAGCGGCCTTTACCGTCGTTACCGATTTTGCGGTATCTGCAAGAAGATCATAGCCCGTTAGAGGTGCGACATCACACCCTGCGCCGCCACATGTATCCGGAATGAAAACGGCTTTTGTTCCCGATGGATTCCATGTCGGTCGGCCGTAGTCTGGATATTTCGATAATCCACGAAGGCTCTGATCTGAAAGATTGTAGACCCATCGCACATAATTAGTTGGCATGCCTGCTCCGCAATCATTTGTTGTTGTGCATGTCTCAACGGTATACGAGATGAGTACAGCGCCTTTTTGGGAACCGGGCACAAGGTCAGCGCCTAGTAGCACTAGAGCATCGGCGGCAGTTGATACGGTTTGTGTTTTGAGAACTTTGACATTGGATGCGGCATCAATGAAAACCAATTGGTTCTCGCCAATGCAATACGAAATTGGTTGTTGCTCTCCGCCAAAAACATACCCTACCTTTGCCTGTCCTTTACAGCGCTGCGCGAACTGCACGGCAACGCCATTCCAGCTGACTGTTTTTTGCGTTATCACTTTGTGGTCATCCGATGGAGCCGAGGGAACTTGTGGTACCGCCGTTGGCTCAGTCGTCACTACCGGCTGGGTTACGACCGGGGCATTTTGTGTCTGTGCCAGCTCTTGAACCTTAGAAGCCACTATGTTCAATGATTGCGCCATCTGGGACAGCTGTGAACCTTGATTCACGAACATCGTCCCTAGTCCAACAAGTCCAACGACGACGAGTGCTAATAGTAGCCATTGCCAATTTTCCTTATTCATAATCATGTTAAAGATAGTGATTAAAATTTGACTGTAGAATAGCACCACGAGCAGCACATGACCAGATTCGCTTTGAAAACTCCGAACGCCTTTTAGCAGTGTCAAATTCCAATCGTTGATTCCAGCTCAGAAATATATTAAGCGAATCCGCCACTGTGTGTGCACAGACGATTTTTTGATTTGCCAAAACCTCAGAAGTAAGCAAACAAATGGGCTGTATGCAGCCCTCTTTTGTCGCATGTGTGAATAACGTCCACTTGTCGGACGCCGTTTTTTCTATGCTTGCTCCATGCTCACCTTGGAGCAATGCCGTCGCATCGATCCCGACCTCGCCAATCTCCCCGACGAGGAGCTTTTGGCTTTGCGTGACAAGCTCTATGCCGTTGCGAACACGGCTTTGGACTCTCTTGGCCGTCACGAAGCCTCAAATCCGGCTCACACGCCCGCTCTGCTCCCCGAAGGCGGCAAAGTCGCTTAACTGATGCGCTATGCCTGAAACGAGCCTCAAAGCGTGCATCATCTATTGCCGTGTATCCTCCAAGGAGCAGGTTGAGGGCACGAGTTTAGATAATCAGGAGCGGCTTTGTCGTGAGTACGCCGAACGGAACGGCCTATCTGTACTCAAGGTGTTCGTGGAAATGGGTGAATCTGCAAAAACAGCAGATCGAACCGAATTCACAAAGGCGATCGCGTTCTGCACGCAAAAGAAAGGCCGTGTCCACCAATTTATCGTTTACAAGATTGATCGCTTTGCTCGCAACCAAGATGACCACGTTGTTGTCCGGAGCTTGCTCAAACGAGCTGGCACCGAGCTACGTTCTGCTACGGAAACGTTTGATGAGAGTGCGATGGGGAGAGCTATGGAAGGGATGCTGTCCGTCTTCGCAGAATTCGACAACAACAACCGCCGCGAACGATGCAAAAGCGGGATGCAGTCTCGCGTGCGCGAAGGTATTTGGTGTTGGTCAGCACCGCTTGGTTATCACAGACCGATCAAAGGCAAGAAAACAAACATCGTGCCTGACCCAGATCGTGCTCCACTCATCCTTTTAGCCTTCGAGCTCTACTCGAAAGGCACGTATACATTCAAGGCATTGGCTCAACTCTTGGGTGATCGTGGTTTACGCACGCGTGAGGGAAAATATCCGCGTCAACAGACGCTCGAGAAGATCATCACAAACCCCGTGTATTGTGGTCGAATTAAAGCATTCAAGGAGATGGCAAAGGGTAATTTTGAACCCATTGTAGACGAGGCATTATTCGCTCAATGCCAAAGTGTGAAGAGCGGCCTGCATCTCAAGGGCAAGCCGCGCGTATTCAATAACCCAGAGTTTCCGTTGCGACGGTTCGTTGTTTGCCAGCACTGCAATCAACCACTCACGGGGAGCTATTCTCGTAGTCGCAGAGGCAAACGTCATCCGTACTACCACCACGGGAGCAAGAAGTGTACGCATTCCAAATCCATACAGAAGGTTGTATTCGAGCAGAAGTTCGTTGAGCTCTTGGAAACCATCGAGCCCGATAGCAAATACGAAAAGTTGTTTAAGGCCGTCGTACTTGATGCGTGGCAGGAACGCTACAAGAAATTCGACGAGACGAATGCTCGTGTCAGGAAGGATATCGAGAAACTCGAGCACGAACGTCAGACCGTCTTCGACTTTCATCGCAACGGCAAGTACACGGATGATGAATTCGTGACTCAAAAACACTTAGTCAATGAACGCATCGATCAGAAGCGTCTACTTCTCCAAGACGCGCGGCAAAAAGAATTGGATATGGAAATGGCTTTGAATTATTGTTTTCATTTCATCCGCAACGCATCGAAGGTTTGGATGGATTTGGCAGACGATTACGAGGCGCGTATCAACCTCCAGCATCTAATTTTCGCAAAACCGTTGATGTTCGACGGTAATTCTTTTGGAACCCCCGAATTATCGCTAGTCTTTGCACAAAAAAAGACTTCTCGTGATGAGAAGTCTTTTTTGGTAGCCCCAAGGGGAATCGAACCCCTGTTAACGGCTTGAAAAGCCGCTGTCCTAACCGTTAGACGATGGGGCCATGGTGGGTTGAAAGTGGGCAGATGATATGATAGATTGGTTCACTTGTCAATGTGAAATCCATGAGGAAATTCCGTATTCTGGGCCTTGAAACGAGCTGCGACGAAACGTCCGTCGCGCTTTTGGACGTGGGCGCGCGCGGGGAGCCCATCCGTTTGGTGAAACACGCCGTCTCGTCACAGATCGAGATCCACGCGAAGTACGGTGGCGTCGTGCCCGAAGTCGCTGCGCGCACGCACGTAGCCGAAGTCGTGGCGCTCCTCACGTCCGTCCTGGGTTCACGGCCACTAGGTGCGTTTGATGCCATCGCCGTTACGCGCGGCCCGGGCCTCGCCACGGCGCTCCGCGTAGGGATCCAGGCCGCGCAGACGCTCGCGTGGCTCACGGGAAAGCCGATCGTCGGCGTGAACCACCTCGAAGGCCATCTCGCGTCCGCGTGGCTCCTGCCCGAGAATCGCCGGCGCTGGACGTTTCCCGCGCTCGCGCTCCTCGTCTCGGGCGGTCACACGGAGTTGGTTTTGATGCGCGATTTCTGTCGCTACGAGGTCGTCGGCTCCACGCGCGACGACGCGGCAGGGGAGGCGTTCGATAAGTCTGCGAAGCTCATGGGGTTGGGATACCCGGGCGGTCCTGCCATTTCACGTCTGGCTCTCAAAGGTCGCGATGATGCGTACAAACTCCCGCGTCCGATGTTGCATGATCCTTCGCTCGACATGTCGTTCTCGGGTCTTAAGACGGCGATCCGTCAGGTCGTGGAGAAGGGATCGTTTCAGAAGAACGATCTTTCTGCCTCGATCGAGGCGGCGATCGTCGATGTCCTCATCGCGAAGACGATCCGGGCGGCAAAGAAGACCAGGGTGAAGACCGTCTTGCTCGTTGGTGGTGTGTCGGCCAACGCGCGACTTCGAAGCGATTTGGAGCGTGCGGTCCGGACGCAGTTGAAGGGCGTGACGTTCCTGAAAACACCCGTGAAATTCTCCACGGACAACGCGGCCATGATCGCGGCGGCTGGCGCGTGGCGACTGTTACGCGGGGAGAGTCACGATTGGAAGAAGATCGATGCGGATCCGGAACTCGCACTGTAGCGCTCCCACTTTTGTCATTCCGAGTGAAGCGAGGAACCCCTTTTGAACTACTAACTATGCAACGTAAGAAATACTCGTCTTCGCAAAGGGGTTCCTCACCCGCTTGGGGCGGGTTCGGAATGACAAAAGTGGTGGGCGTCAAAGAATGGTCACGCGTGGCCCGCGATGTCGCGAAGAAATTGCGACCTGGGTCCATTTTGGCATTGCGAGGGCCGCTCGGCGCGGGGAAGACTACGTTCGTGCAGGCGCTTGCGAAGGCGCTCGGGGCCAAGCGCGTGCCGAAGAGCCCAACGTTTTCCATGTTGAGGACGTATCGTGTCGCGCGCGGACCGCTTCGGCGCCTGCTCCACGTGGACGCGTACCGGATCGACGATGAGCGCGACCTCGTTCCGCTCGATCTGGACGCGGAGTTGTCCGAACCGGGGACGGTCCTCGCGATCGAATGGCCGGAAAACGTGAAGAAATGGCTTTCACGTCGCGCGCATCAGACGCTCGTCATCACAATACAAAAAGACGGGCGCACGGCCCGTCACTCGCGGTGAATTACTTTTCTCCCACCTCTGGCGGCGGGATGTCTTCGAGCGCCGCTTCTATTTCGGCCGCTCGGAGAACTTCTTCCACGGAGGTGAGTCCGTCCATGGCTTTCAAGAGTCCATCCTGCGCCATGGTGATCATTCCCTGCTTCTGCGCCATGTCGGCCATCTGGTACTCGGAGACGTTGCCGGTAAGAATCAGATTTTCGATCTCCTTCGTCATGGTGAAGATTTCGTAGATGCCCACCCGGCCCTTGTAACCCAGGCTGTTGCACTTGTCGCATGTACTTTCGCCTTCCGGCGGCGCGAAAAACTGCAGCTTTTTCATGTCTACGCTATAGCCGGACGCTTTCGAGATTTTTCCAAGCTCGAATTCTACCTGCTGCATGATCGCCGGGTCGAGCTTCGCAGGCACACGGCATTTGTCGCAGAGGCGCCGCACGAGGCGCTGACCGATGATAGCGTTGATCGCAGGTGCGAGGAGAAACGGCTTCACGCCCATGCTCATGAAACGGGGGACGGCGCCGGCCGCGGAGTTCGTGTGGATCGTCGAGACCACCAGGTGGCCCGTCAACGCAGCCTGGATGGCGATCTCCGCGGTCTCGAGGTCGCGGATTTCGCCGACCATCACCACGTCCGGATCCTGGCGCAGGATAGCGCGAAGCCCCTTCGCGAAGTCGTAGCCTTTGTCGTGCTGGATCTGGCTCTGGTTGATGCCCTGGAGTTTGTACTCGATCGGATCCTCGAGCGTAATGATCTTGATGTCTGGCGTGTTCAGCTTTTTCAGGATGGCGTAGAGCGTGGTCGTTTTTCCGGAACCCGTCGGGCCTGTCGTTACGATCATGCCGTTCGGCCGTTCGATTTCCCGGATCAGGTCTGTGAGCGCCTTGCCGCGAACGCCGAGGTTGTCGAACTCGAGCGCGATCGCTTTCGGACGCAGGAGACGCATGACCACCGATTCGCCGAACGCCGTGGGCAGGAAGCTCACGCGGATGTCGATCTTCTCGTTCGTGAGGTAGATGGTGATGCGGCCGTCCTGCGGAACGTCTTCCACGTTGATTTTAACTCCGGCGAGCAGCTTCAAGCGGCTGATCATCTGCTTCCAGGCGTCGCGCGGGAGTTTGGCCGCGTCTTGGAGGATGCCGTCGATGCGGAACCGGATTTTCACGTCTTCCTCTTCGGCCTCTACGTGAATGTCAGAGGCGTTACTCGTGAGTGAGGCGCCCATCATGAGCACGACGATGTCGGATGTCGAGACTTCGGTAATCTTCGCCTGGAGGTCCTTGAAATTCGAAATTTCCTTGGCGTACTTTTCGAGATCGGCCTGTTCGATGCGGTATCCGTAGATGATCTCACGGACTTCAGGGAGCGCGTCGTAGATTTTTTCCGCGGCGATGAACGACGTTTCGGAAATGAAGTACAGCTCTCCGTGCGCGCCTTCGCTCTTCGATACGCGGTCGAGAGTCGCTTTCGCCTCGGGGGTTGGCATCGTGGTGGCGAATCGGAGCTCTTCGCCGATCCGGAGGAAGCAGATGAGCTTCAGCCGGTTCGCCTCTTCGCGCGGAATAAGGGAAAGCGCTTCGGGCGCGATCGGAAACCCCACGAGGTTCACGTAGCTCAACCCGTTCTTTGCGGCTTCGGCTTGGGCAATCTTTTCGAGGTTCGCAATCCGGATCTGCTCCATCTTTTCCTCGAGTTTCTCGGCCTGTGTGAGTTCCTTGCGCGCTTCGGTC
>DATMXG010000074.1:0-14328 GCA_035561755.1 Methylomirabilis sp. (SeqCode) | reverse complement strand
AATCGGCGAAGCGGACAGGCCCACGACGACCGATATTGTGACGAAGGTGTTGAACGCGTTCGGAGGACAGGTCGTGGAATGACTAATGCCTAATGTCTAATGACTAATGGCAGACTCTCGTATTAGTCATTAGACATTAGGCATTAGTCATTCCACCCCTTTCCACTCGCGAAAAAATCTTTCCAAGTACTCTTCCATATACCGATGCCGTTCTTCCGCCAATCGCTTGCCTACGCGCGTATTCATCCGATCTTTCAATAAAAGAAGTTTCTCGTAGAAGTGGTTAATCGTCGTTCCTTGGTCCCTCCGATATGCGTCGAACGTGGCGTGGAGGGTGGGTACGACGTCAGGGTCGTGCAGCGGGCGGTTCTTGCTCCCGCCATAGGCGAATGCCCGGGCGATGCCGATGGCGCCCAGCGCATCCAGCCGGTCGGCGTCCTGCACTACGCGGCCTTCGAGCGTCTCCATGTTTGTCGCGACACCCGCGCCTTTAAACGAGATGCCGCGCACGATGTCGCATACGTGGTCGACCACGGCCTGGTCCGCGTTCAACGACGAGAGCCACTCGCGCGTTGCGCGCGGACCCGCATGCTCGTCGTCATGAAACTTCCAGTCCGCAATGTCGTGGAGGAGCGCGCCGAGCTCCACGATGAACAGGTCCGCGCCTTCCTCCGCTCCAATTCGGAGCGCGAGCGCGCGCACGCGTTCAATGTGCCACCAGTCGTGCCCGGTGCCTTCTCCTTCGAGCGCGAGGCGGACGTGATCGTGCGTTTGTTGAATGACGGCTGGACGGTCCATAGCGCTTGGCAGGTTAGCAGGGGATTCGAAGACCTTCCATGTTGTAGCTTGAGCGGGAAGGGACACAATTGCCACGCGTTGACGCTGGACGTCACCACGGCTTCCTGCTAGGTTCGGGTATCACAACCAACCGACTATGACGCTTCGGCGTACGCTACTGATTGGCACATTCATGCTCTTGGCGTCCGCCGTTTTTTTCATCCTGTGGAGCGTCACGCCCGTCCTGTCAGACAAGAAGCCTGTTGCGAGCACAAAAGTCTTCGCGCGCGACGGAAGCCTGCTCTACGAAATTTCGCGGCCGGGCGAAGGATTGCGGACCCCGGTGTCGGTTGACCGCATGCCGATAACTCTCGTCCGCGCCGTCATCGCGGCCGAAGACGCGCGGTTCCGTTCTCACGCGGGAGTGGATGCGATCGCGATCGTCCGCGCCATGAAAGACCTCGCGATCCGGGGTCGCGTTTCGGGCGGCGCAAGCACCATCGAGCAGCAGGTGGTGAAGAACCTGTATTTCCGCACGTCGCGACGAACCGTTTTCCTTAAGGCGCGCGAAGCGGTAGCCGCCGTTTTCTGGAGCATGCGGCACACGAAGGACGAGACGCTTGAAACGTATCTGAATACCGTGCCGTTCGGCAACCAGGCAAACGGCGTGCAGGCGGCCGCGCGTACGTACTTCAGGAAGGATATAGCGGACCTCACGCTTGCCGAAAGCGCCATGTTGGCCGGCGTCATCGCTGCGCCGTCGGCGTATGATCCGTACGCGCATCGGAGCGCAGCGAATACGCGTCAGCGCTACGTCCTCGACCGGATGCTGGAGGATGGGACGATCACGAAGGAAGAACGCAACAACGCGGACAAGACCGACGTGATCGTGTTCGTCCCTACGCATCCCATCAAAGCGCCACATTTCGTGTTCCACGTGCTGGACGAGCTCGAACAGCGGATTCTGGACATTCGGACGGGCGGGTACGAGATCACGACCACGCTCGATCCGGAACTCCAGTCCGTGGCGGAAGGCGCGGTTGCCCGCCGTCTGGAGTCACTAATGGATCAGCGTGTCACGAGCGCGGCCGTGGTGGCGATCAATCCTATACAAGGAGACGTGCTCGCGTACGTAGGCAGTGCGGATTACTTTAACGACGCCGCGCAGGGATCGATGGATATGGCAACGGCTAAACGACAGCCTGGGTCGGCGCTTAAGCCCTTCATGTACTTCACGGCGTTCATGAAAGGAGTAACGCCGGGTACGGTTATTGCGGACCTGCCAGTTCGTTTTGAAACCGTGGACGGAAAACCATACTACCCTCGCAACTACAACTACCGCATCTACGGACCTGTCACGGCGCGGGACGCGCTCGCGAGCTCACTGAACATTCCGGCCGTGAAGGTGCTTTCCGGCATCGGGCTGCAGACGTTCTTCGGCAGCCTGGCGCGGTTCGGCCTCACGTTCCCGGAACCGGCAGACCACTACGGGCTCGGCATAGTTCTCGGCGGAGGCGAAGTGACGCTCGCAGACACAACGCGCGCCTACGGCGTTCTTGCGCAGTACGGACGATCGGCTGCAATGCGCGATGTTCTGGAGGTGCGAGACGGGTCGGGACGCGCGGTACTGCGCCCTGCGGACGAACGTCTGCAGAACGTATTTGAAGAAGCGAAACAGGCCGAGCAGGCGAGCGCGCTCGTGGCCGACATTCTCCGTGACCGCTTGGCGCGTTCCCGCTCGTTCGGCGAAGCGAATCTCCTTGAAACCGGGAAGAATGTGGCGGTCAAGACAGGAACAACACGAGATTTTCGGGATAACTGGGCTTTCGGCTATGCGCCCGACTTCGTGGTGGGGGTGTGGGTGGGTAATGCAGACGGCACGCCCATGCAGGGCGTATCCGGCATCACGGGTGCAGTGCCTATCTGGCGCGACATCGTGGATGCCCGTTTCCGCGCGCGAGATGCCGTGCGCTGGCCCGTACCGCACGGCATCGTGGAACGCGAAATATGCGTTACGTCCGGCCTGCTCGCAAACGACATCTGTCCGAAAACACGCGTGGAGAAGTTCATCGAGGGCACAGAGCCGGTACGACAGGACGACTGGTACGTGCGCATGGACGTGGACGGCCGGACAGGACTTCTTGCCACGAACGCCTGTCGCGATCTTGTGAGTCAATATACATTCCTTGTCCCTCCCCCTGAATACGTTGTCTGGCTGGCTGCATCGAAGGCAGAGACTCCTCCTTCCACGGACTGCGAAGGTCGGAAACTGGCGCGGTTGTCCGTACCGCTCACGATCCTTTCGCCTCTGGACGGCGACGTGTATGAACGCGACGAGGTTGTGGATCCGGCCGCGCAACGCATTCCGTTCATCGCAGGCGGCGAAAGTCGCGATAGGTACCGTTGGGTTCTGAACAACCGACCGATCGAGTCGGACGATGCCACGATCCTCTGGGATCCGGTCCCTGGAATCTACGAGCTTCAACTGGAAGGCTCGAATCGCCAAGTACGGTTCACCGTGAGATAATCGTCCGCACGAATCCCACCTATGTCCTCAATCTCCACATTCCTCCAGACCCGCGTGAGCGGGCCGCTCGCACGGTTCGGACGGGCTGCCATCGCGAGCAAAAAGACAGTCGTCGTTGTCCTCGTTGGTCTCGTCGTCGCGATCGGCGTGGCGTACGTGCTCATCCCGCCGCCAAAAGCGTACGGAGGACTGAAGGGGCACACGGTCGAGATGTACCGGAACGGCGTGTTCCGCGTGGTGTTCAACCAGCCCATGAACCGCGAGAGCGCGGAGAAGGCCTTCCGAATCGCGCCGCCGCTTCAGGGTTCATTCATCTGGAAGGGGAATGTACTCACCTACACGCCGTTACAGGACCTTGAAAAGGGTGCGACGTATGAAATCTTCGTGAGCGACGAAGCGAAGAGTCTGCTCGGGAAGCCGATCCAGAAGCCGTTCCGTCAGTCATTCGTGGTGCTTGATTACCCGGAGGTATCGGTCGCGGCTCCGGTACACGACACCGAAGTGGACCAGTCACAGGCGCTCACGGTGCTGTTTGACCACCCGATCCGGAACTTGACCGGCTCGCTGGACGTCCCCGAGCTCCTCCAAATTGTTCCGCCCGTCGCAGGCAGGTATCACTGGCTCGGCACGACAGGATTCGAGTTCATCCCGAATGACGGCTGGCCCGCGGCTACGGAGTTTACGGTTACCGTGCCGAAGGGAACGAAGACTGCAGACGGTGGTTCTACGATTAACGATTACACGTGGAAATTCCGTACGCCGCACCTGCTTTTCACATCGCAGGTTGAGAGTGATGATCGGCAGAATCCGGAGGAACCGTTTCGCATCCAGTCGAACTATCCAGTGAATATCGGCGGGCTCAAAGCCGCGTTGCAGATCCAGGAAGCATCCACGACCGTGCCGAACGACCAGTTCACGTTCACGTTGGCGAAGGACGATCCTACGACGGTTGAAGTAATGAAGAACGGGAAGTACAAGCTCGGCAATGCATATTCGTTCAAACTTCCTTCCGGATTCACCGGCGGGTACGGACCGCTCGGGCTCACACAGGACTGGTTGGCCACGGTGAACACGGACGAACTGGGATTCAGGCTCGTGGCAGCGTGCCCGGACAACAATCAGAAGAAAGAAGTCTACGATTCGGTCGTCTTCCGGTTTAATAACCCGGTGGATCAGGACAAGCTCAAGAATACGATCCGCGTGGTGCCTCCGATCGAAGAGATGGAGGTGTCGCCCTGGGGCTGGTCTCCGGATTCGCGCTGCCAGAGCCCGTACGGCGAGAACCGCGTGATCTCCGTGAGCGGGAAGTGGAAGGCGTCCACGAAGTACAGCATCACCGTGCCCCGCGAGTTCGCGGACATCTACAAACAGACGCTGAACGACGACAAGGTTACGGTTGTCGAGACGAACATGTACCGGCCATCAGCCGAACTGTCGTCGTACAGCATCTACGGCGTGATGGCCTCGCATCTCCAGCGGCTCTACCAGATTCGCGCGATGAACCTCAAGCGGCCCATCACCGTCACGCTTTGTTCCGGATCATTGGATACATATCTCAAAGAAAGATCCTTTGACTGCGCGCTGAAAGCGACGAAGATCATCGACCCCTCGAACGCGCTGAACATCTACAAGATCATCGATTTGGACCTTGACGCGCTCGCGGGAACCAAACTCCCGAACGGATTTTATCGCCTCACGATGGATATTCCGGAGCTTCAGGAATACCAGCGATCACAAACGCGGGAGCTGCTCATCGCGGATACGGCAATCACGATGAAACGCGACAAGGCGAATAAGCTCCTCGTGTGGGCCACGGATATGAAAACGGGCGGTGTGGTTCCCAATCTGCCCGTAGAAGCGTACCGCAGCGTCACGTCGTATGAAGATGGCGACCTCACGAAGGTCACGTCTGGCAAGACGGACGCGAACGGCCTCGCCATACTTGACCTTGGTACGACGCAGCTCGAACAGCCCATCGCGGTGAATGCCACGGACGGCAGGCGGCTCGGCGTGGCGGTGAGCCACTGGGACGACGGCGTGTCGCCCTGGAACTTCAATCTCGAGTACAGCTATCGCCGGTTCCTCAAGCGTCACATCGGTTATCTCTACACGGATCGCCGCATCTACCGGCCGGATCAGAGAGTGTTCTTCAAAGGCGTCGTGCGCCAAGATGTTGACGCGCAACTGAACCTTCCGCTCACGAAAGACGTCGCAGTCATCATCTCCGACCCGGAAGGCAAACAGGTTTCCACGCAGACGCTTTCCGTCTCACCATTCGGCACGTTCCACGGCGAACTGCAGCTCGAGGCTTCTATGAAACTCGGCACGTACGTGGTGAGTACGGAAGTCAGCGCAGCGGGCCACGAGACGTCACGGATCGAGGGATCGTTCGACGTGCGCGAATACCGACGGCCGGACTTCAAGGTGGAAATCAACCAGCCGACAGGACTCGTCACAGCGGGAAAACAGCTCAACATTGGCGTGCGCGGTGAGTACTACCACGGATCGCCGCTCGGGGGCGCGAACGTGTACTACGAAGTAACGCGTAACAAACTGTATTTCCAGCCCATGCCGGGCGAGTGGTACAGCTACAGCGCAGACGATGCGTACGATTGCTACTGGTACTGCCGAACGGAATCGGGTTTTGAGACGGTGAAGACCGGCGACGGCAAGTTGGACGATGGCGGTAACTTCACGGTCAGCATCCCCGCAAATCTTACCGACTACAAATCGAGCGCCACGTATTTCGTGAGCGTGACCGTGACCGACATGAACCAGCGTGCCGTATCCGCGAATGCCGAAATTCCGGTGCATAAGGGCGAGTTCTACCTTGGCATCCGTCCGAATTACGGGAACGGCTGGAGTTCGTCGAACGCGGAATTCGACATCGTAAGCGTGAACCCAGACGGCTCCGTTCTCTCGAACGCCAGCGTGAGCGTGAAACTCGCGAAGCGCACGTGGAGCAGCACGAAAAAAGTGAATCCGGACGGATCATCCACCTGGGAAGAACAAAAAACCGACACGCCGGTTGATTCAAAGAATCTTTCGACCGATGCAACGGGTAGGGGATTCGTGACCTTCACGCCGAAGGAAGACGGTGAATACGTGGCTACGGCCGAGGCGCGAGACAAGAGCGGCAACCTCGTGAGTGCGTCCGCGAACCGCTACATCTGGCGAGGGGAAGGCGGAGCCGTGCGCATAACGGACGACCACCAGATGCGCATCGTGCAGAGCAAGGCGAGCTACAGCGTTGGAGATACAGCATCACTTGCGGTCCAGACGCCGTACGAGAACGGAAAGGCGCTCGTGACCGTTGAACGCGATACGATCCGCGAATACCGCGTGGTAGACCTGGGTTCCAAGAAGCGAACCGTGGATATCGCAATCAAAGACGATGCGACGCCAAACGTGTTCGTTTCCGTACTCACGGTCGCTCCGGGAAAGAACGCCGTGCCGGAATTTCGTATGGGGTATGCGAACCTGCAGGTGAACACCGCGAAGAAGGTGTTGGACCTTAAGGTTACGACGGACCGTTCGGCATACCGACCGCGCGACAAAGCGACGGTCACCGTCGAAACGAAACGTAACGACGGCACGCCCGTGCAGGCTGAAGTCTCCATCGCCGTGGTGGACGAGCGCGTGGTAGCGCTTCTGGGATCCATCGACAAGAACATCCTCGGCCGCTTCTGGTTCCCGCGCACGATCGGGGTGCAGACGGCGCAGACCCTCACGATGCTCGTAAAAAAGGTGTTCTTCGCCACGGAAGGCGGCGACGGGAAGGGCGGAAACGGCAACGTACCGGCCGTGCGCGGAAACTTCGTGGATACGGCATATTGGAAGGCAGACGTGGTGACCGGTCCTGACGGCAAAGCCACCATCTCGTTCGACCTTCCGGACAACCTTACGAGCTGGCAAATACTCGCCATCGGCGAGACGAAAGACACGGTTGTCGGCAGCGCGGAAGCGAAGATCGTCACGCGCCGCGACCTCATGGTGGAGCCGCTCCTGCCGCGTATCCTCCGATACAACGACACGGCATCGGTTGGTGCCACGGTCTTCAACGCCACGGACAAGCCGATCACGACCAAGGTGACTATTTCGACTGACGGCGTGAAAGTGGACGGCGGAAACACCCGCACGGTCTCGCTCGCCGCGAAAGCGCGTCAGGCAGTCACATGGGATATCCGGGTACCTATTGAAGGGACAAAGGCGAACGTTACGATCACGGCCAAGGGCGGAGGGTTCGAAGACGGATTTGAACAGCCATTGCCGATCCTGCCGTACTCCGTATCCGAGACGGTCTCCGCGTCCGGTATCCTTGAAAAAACCGTTACGGAAACGCTTGAATTACCCGAAGGGATCCTGAAGAATCAGGGCGACGTGAAAGTGTCCGTGCAACCGAACGTGGGAAATGGCCTCCAGGACGGCATAGACTATCTCGTGGCCTACCCGTACGGCTGCGCGGAACAGAAAATGAGCGGCTTGCTGGGAAACCTCATGTACGCGGAACTCGTGAAGCTGAAGGTTTCAAAACAGAACGACGAACTCGCAAAAAAAGCGAGCGCAAACGTTGAAGACACGATCAAGGCGCTCGTGAGTCAGCAGAAGTACGACGGAGGCTGGGGATTCTGGTGGGAGAGCGAACGCAGCTACCCGCACCTCACGGCCTACGTGTTCTGGGGCCTCACGCAGGCGGAGAAGGCCGGGTTTGCCGTGGATCAGGCCGTGATGGCGAATGCGGAGCGGTACCTGCGCGGTGCCCTTGCCGCTCCTCCGACTACGGCTGAATGGTGGTCCCGGTCGTTGCAAAACAACGAGAAGGCGCAGGTTCTGTTCATGCTTTCGGAACGCAACGCAAAAGATCTCGGGGGCTACGCCGCGACGCTCTACGAACGCCGCAAAGATCTGTCGTCCTTCGGCAAGGCGTTCCTCGCCATGGCGTACGGCAACCTCGAAAAGGGCACGACGTCCGTACAAGCCGCCACGCTCCTGGGCGAACTCCAGAACAGACTCACGTACCTGAATCCGTCCACGGCGTACATGAAGGAGGACCCCGGTTACGAAGAATACCTGAGCAGCGACCTGCGCTCGTCCGCCATCTACATGCAGGCGCTTCTCCGGCTCGATCCAAAAAACGCAAACGTGGACAGGATGCTGCGCTACATCATGCAGACGAAGAAAGAAGGCTACTGGCAGAGCACGCAGGCCACGGCCATGACGCTCCTGAGCCTCGTGGAGTACGCGCGCGCGAACCCGATCGATACGGCCGCCGCGCAGGTTCAGCTCTACCTGAATAACGAGATGACCGATGCCTTGCATTTCCCGCAGGGAGACGTATCCGGCGAAGCGTCGAAAACCTTCCCCATGTCTGAACTCCTGAAGAAAGGGACGGACGTACAGCAGGTCGGTCTTGAGAAAGACTCGGACAAGCGATGGTTCTACGACATCAACATGAAGGTGTTCCGCCAGGTGGAAGACATCGAGCCGTTCGAAAACGGCTTCACCGTGCTGTCCGACGTCTACGATCTGAAAGACAAAGCCTATGCGAAGCCGCTCACGGAAGTCCGCCATGGCGAGAACGTGCGCGTGCGCCTGAAACTCCTCGTGCCTAAGCGCCATCGCTATGTGGCGCTCGAACACCACCTACCAGCCGGCCTCGAAGCCGTGGACTTCACGTTGAAGACCACCCCGCAGTACCTCGCAGGTCAGGAGAAACAATGTGCGCCCACATACTGGGGAGGTCAGCGCTGCTTCTCGTCCGGATCCTGGCAGTATGACTGGTGGTGGGAGAACGTCTGGAAGCATATCGAATTCCGCGACGACCGCGTGTTCCTTTTCGCCGAGAATCTGGAACCCGGCGTGTACGAGTACGAATTCGTCGCTACGGCCATCACGCCCGGCACGTTCCGCGTGCCGCCCGCTCGCGCCTACGAGTTCTACAATCCAATGGCGAACGCGCACAATGAGGGGAAGATATTGCGGGTGATCGCGAAGTGATTCCGCGCTAGCGGAATCATCCCGAGGAGCCCAGAAGCAGAGCCTGCCCTGAGAGAAGCCGAAGGGAGAGATCGTGCACAAATAAAAGAAAGAGGCCGCGTACGTGGCCTCTTTCGTATGGCTCCGGGACTTGGATTCGAACCAAGATACGCAGCTCCAGAGGCTGCAGTCCTACCATTAGACGATCCCGGAAGGGTCAATGTGTCATTCCGAGCGAAGCGTGAAACGATCCCGGAACAACGAATGCGTGCGCAGGATAGAGGGTTACAACTCGCGCGTCAACCATTATATGCTAGCGTATGCCCATGTCATACATCACGGTGTATAGCGACCTGAACAAGAAAGAGCGCCGTCAATTGGAGTACAAACGCCGTTACAAGGCGGAGCATCCCGACTGGGACGATTCCATGGTCATGCTCACAAACCTCGTGCGCGAACGCGTTCGGCCCGGTTCGTTCGTCCTAGACGCAGGCTGCGGGCACGGGAATTTCGTGATTGATGAACTGCGGACTCTGTTTTCGTCCGCCGTGGGAGTGGATGCGGACGCGGAAGCGACCGGGAAGAACGTCTGTCTGGATCGAGTCGAAATCGGAACGCTGGACCGCCTGCCGTTTCCGGACGGGTCGTTTGACGTCGTCACGTCGCTCTGGGTGCTCGAACACCTCAAGCGCCCGGATGCGGCGTTCAAGGAGATCCGACGGGTGCTCAAGCCAGGAGGGTTTTTCGCTTTCGTAACCCCGAACAAGCGGAGTCTCCTGATCGGACTCCGTCGGTTGATGACCAAAAGAATCGCGGACGCGCTGCTCTCACGCATCTACGGCAGGGAAGACAAGGACGTGTTCGAAGTGCATTACCGCGCGAACAGCGTCCGCGCGCTACGAGCCATCGCATCCGAGGCCGGACTCCACATCGACGTCGTTTGCGAGAATCCGGATCCGTCCTACACCTCATTCGACTCCTTCACGTACAGACTTTCGTCTGTCGCCACGCTGCTTCCCGGCCCGTTCTTCAGGCCGCATCTCGTGGGCGTGCTCCGGCGTCCGGCCTAAACGTTGTGCGTGCTATACTGTCGCGGCGTATGACAAGGCTCTCTCTCCGCTACGACGATACGAACATGCGGTCTGCCGCCGTTGGGAAGACCGGCGTGTCGCCCCGCGAATGGTCGGCCATGCTCCCAAGGCTGCGTGCCGCGAGGAACGCCGTCCAGAAGCTGGCGCGCATGAAGGAGCAGGGTTTCATGGATCTTCCGTTCGAGCGTAAAACGAACGCCGTGTGTACGAAGCTCGCGAAACAACTCTCACGCTCGTTCACCGATCTCGTGGTGCTCGGTATCGGTGGGTCAGACCTCGGAGCGCGCGCGCTCCAGCAGGCACTCGCACCGGTCGACGAACACAAGAAGGGGACGATGCGCCTTCATTTCGCAGGGTCGAGCACGGATCCGGACGAACTTTCACGCCTGCTCAAACGTTTGAACATGAAGAAGACGTGCGTGAACGTGATTAGCAAATCCGGAGACACGCTCGAAACCATGGCTGCATTCCTTGTGTTCCGTGACCGGATCCTGAAATCCGTCGGACCCGGGCGGATGCCTTCACACATCGTAGCGACGACGGATGAGGAGTCCGGGTCGTTGAATGAGCTCGCAAGGAAGGAACGGTACGAACTTCTTCCTGTTCCGATGAACGTGGGCGGCAGGTTCTCGGTGTTGTCGTCGGTCGGTCTCTTCCCCGCAGCCGCGATCGGAATCGACACGACCTTGCTCCTCCAGGGGGCGAAGTCGTTCGTTGAAGGCTTCCATGAGTGCACACCGAACGAATGCATGAGTACGCGGTATGCCGGACTCCATGTGATCGGTATGGAGCGTCGAGACCAGCGCATCCATGTGACCATGCCGTACGCCACTCGACTCGCGTGGTTTGCGCATTGGGTGCGACAACTCGTCGCCGAGAGTTTGGGCAAGCAGACGTCACGGAAAGGAAAGACGATCCACGCAGGACCCACACCCGTAAACGCTGTCGGTCCCGAAGACCAGCATTCGCAAATGCAGCTCTATAACGAAGGGCCGTTCGACAAGCTCATCACGTTCATCGAAGTGAAGCGTTTCAACGGCGACATACGTACGCCCGCAGCCGGGACGATGGGGAATGCGATCGCGCGTTTCGGCAGTCGTTCATTCCAGGACCTAATACACCTTGAGCGTCGCGCTACCGCCGAATCGCTTTGTCGAAATATGCGGCCGAATGCAACGCTCACGATGGACCGTATCGATGCTCGCGCCATGGGCGAGCTCATCATGTTCTGGGAGATTGCCGTTGCCCTGATGGGTGAGCTCACAGACGTGAACGCGTACAATCAGCCAGGGGTAGAGCTTTCGAAGCGGATCATGAGAGAAGCGTTCACGTAGACGGATGTTTCTGTACGGGCGGGTCTCAGCAGCCCCGCCCCCTCCTTGACTCATTGCATTCAGATGGTACGCTATTTCATACAAATCATACTTTTTTTATGAAACGACCGAAAGCCGCATTCGCGCCGTGCATGGGATCCACCGTTGTGGGAGCGAGGGGACAGGTTGTGGTTCCGAAGGATATCCGCGACAAGATGGGCCTCAAGGAAGGCACAACGCTCGTCGCGTTCTATCATGAGAACGGACCGCTCGTGATGCTCCCCGCGGATCAGATGCACGAACAGATCGCGAAACTCACTAAAGGCCTGAAGAAGTTATCACGTTAAGTGAGTATGCGTATACCAAAAATCTTAAAACGAAAAAGTACCTACATCGCTCTCGCTCTTGTGGCAGCGGGCGCGTTTTGGTTCCAGCAAAACCGCGCCAAGCGCGCGCAACCTGTGTATGAAACCGCAACGGTCTCGAAGCAGGATCTCGCGCAGACCGTGGAAGTGACCGGAGAGATCAAACCGGCGGAACGAATCGAACTCTCGTTTGATAGGAACGGTACCGTCGACGCGGTGAACGTGAGGATCGGCAACACCGTGAAGAAGGGAGACGTATTGGCGCAGCTAAAAAATGACGACGTTCAATTCGCGCTTCGAAACGCGCAAGCCGCACTCGCAAAGGCGAATGCGACGCTCAACCAGAAAATTGCCGGATACACGAAGCAGGAAATCCGCATCGCGGAAACGAACGTCACGAAGGCGAAAGCAGCATACGACAAGTCCGTGACGGACCTCGCTGCAACGAAACTTACGGTCCAGGATAATCTGAAAGCCGCCCAAATTACAGTCGAATCAGCCAAGAACAAACTCGATAACCAATCGGCGTCGCTGGATCAGAACCTGCGAAATTCGCTCGAAACGTCCAGAATCGTTCTCCTGACTGCGCTCGGACCCCTGCACACGGGCCTTACGGACGGCGATGCCGTGATCGGTGTGGACGACACCGTATCGAACGACAGCTACGAGAGGCTTCTCGGCATCACGGACAGCTCGCTCGCCCCCAAAGCAAAGACGTCGTATCTCGCGGCAAAGGCCGCGAAGAACAGCGCGGAAGCGGTCGTTGAGAAGCTTGGGTCGAAAGCAACGCGCACAGACATTGCAAGCGCTTCGGATAAGGTCTTGAATGCTACGCTTCTCGTGCAAATTTTTCTCGGCGACGTGCAGAAGATTCTTGCGGGAACGATACCGTCCGCCACCTTTACCGCGAACGATCTTGCAGCGAAAAAGGCCACGATCGACGCGGATCGCACGAACGTATCTGCACAAAACACCGCGATTCTGAACGCGATGCAAGCGGTAACGAATGTGGAACTCACGAACACGGACACGAAACAGCAACTGTTTGACGCGCATAATACGGCAGTGGTGAATTACGACATCGCGAAGACGAAGGTTTCCACGGACGTGACGGCGGCGGAATCGAACGTGGCCATCAACAGAGCCGCACTAGATTCTGCACAGGCAGATCTTGAGCAGAAGAAGGCGCCGGCTCGCGAAGCGGACCTCGCGCCGCTTCGTGCCGCCGTTCAGGAGGCGAATGTAGCGCTCGATAAGGCAACGAACGACGTGAAGAAGATCCAAATCATTGCTCCGGTGGACGGCACGATTGCAGACGTGGTCCCGTCACCCGGCGAACAGATCGCCATGAACGCCGTGGCCGTAAAAATGGTGGGCGTGCAGGAGTACGATATTGAAGCGCTCATTCCGGAAGCGGACATCGCAAAGGTGAAGGCGGAACAAACCGTCACGGTTACGCTCGACGCATACGGCGACGACGTCGCGTTCGATGGCACCGTACTGTCCATTGAGCCGGATCAGACAAAAGTGCAGGATGCCGTGTACTACAAAACTCGTATCATCGTGGTTCCCGCCGGTCGGGACGTGAAACCGGGCATGACCGCGAACGTTACGATCCTTACAAAAGAGTCCAAGGGCGTGCTCGTGATCCCGCTTCGCGCCGTGCGCACCAAAGAGGGGACGGAAGACAAGATCGTGCGTATGCTGGAAGGCGACACTCCTCAGGAAGTAACGGTGGAGCTTGGTCTGCGTGGCGACGAAGGGCGCGTGGAAGTAACCAAGGGCCTCCAAGAGGGACAGACGGTAATACTGAGTGAAAAATCCAACTGACGATGATTGAGACGATGAGCACGATTGCCGATTGCCGAAACCTATACGCATAAAATAACGTTAGCATTGTATGTTGCTTATTGCCTGTAGGTTTCGGCAATCGGCAATCGTGCCAACCTCCACCCATGCCCGATCTCATCACCGTGAAGGAACTCACGAAGCAGTATGTCAATGAAGACGTGGTAACGCCCGTCCTTCACGGAATTTCGTTCTCCATTCCAAAAGGCCAGTTCGTCGCCATCATGGGACCGTCGGGTTCTGGCAAGTCCACGCTCATGAACATCCTCGGCTTTCTGGACGTGCCAACGGCCGGATCTTACGCATTCGCAGGCAAAGACGTTTCGAAACTCGACGACGATCAGCTCGCGGAACTGCGTGGGAAGAGCATGGGATTTATTTTTCAGACATTCAATCTGTTGCCGAAAACCACGGTCCTCGACAACGTAAAG
>DATMXG010000073.1:0-5081 GCA_035561755.1 Methylomirabilis sp. (SeqCode) | reverse complement strand
CCGTAGGACGCACCGTCCTGGTTGCACGCCTGCACGCCCTGACCGTCGCCGATGCACGGACACACGGTCTGGAGACCGGGTGCGCACGTGAACGGCTCTTCGCCGCCTTCCGCGCTTCCCGCGTCGTTGCCGACCGGAGGCGGAGGCAGATTGCCGTCCGGCGGAGCGACTCCCCCGTCTTCTTCCGACGAGGCGCCGCTCGCACCGCCGCTTGCCTGGCCAGCAGTCCCGCCAGCAGCGGGGCTGGCGCCGGCTGAACCCGGATCGCCTGCCGCGCCGGCTGAACCGCCGACGCCGTTGTCCGACTCGAACAGATCCTGCGTATCTGCGTGATCCGCGAAACACGCGGTCCCCGCAAGTGCCGCAGCGATCGAGAGCACGAACTTCATCGTTGCCATCTGGAATTCCTGTTCTGCCGCGGACGCGGCCGTAATGTTTGAGATGTGATGTTTTGTGCCCTGAATTTACGGGGCCGTGAATGTCCATCATCGCAGGCACCATGCCCACAATGAACGCGTAAATCTATCACAATATGGGGATTTTGTCAAGGGTAGTAGACATTACGAGATTTGCCTCTATATAGCCAAGGAAGGACAAGCAGCGCCTTCGCCGCAGCTGTCCCCACCCCGATGCGCCCTCTGGTTGATAGAATATATGCGCGGGGACGAACAAAGCACCTTCTCAAAAGCACGACAAAAAACGAAGACAAGTCGTGCCATGCCCCGTTTCGGCCAACGCCGCGCGAGGCCATGAGACTTGAGAGAAAGGGATAGACATGACAGGACGATAAACGGTTTCCAAAAAAACCGGACGACTGAACGAACAAGGCTCATCTGATGAACGACGGAACAAACGTCCGTCCACGCGCAACAGAGCGGGTCCACGGATCCGCTATTTCCCTCACGGCGGACGGTGTCGCCATGCGACCCGTGCCCACATGCGAGTTCGGCCCCGGCGGTGCCATGGGACTCTACACGTACAACGTGTGGTGCCCCGGCCAACTCGAGCGCTACTCGCGGCTGTCTGATGGCTTCCGCACGTACAACTAGCGCAAAGCGTACAGAACACCCCGACGACCTTCACGTCGGGGTGTTTTTTTAGGAACCTCTGAAAAACGCGATCTGCTTGCGCTTCGGTCGGAAAAATCCTCGTCGTATTTTCAATACGCCTGCGGTTTTTCCGCCCTCCAGCGCTTCGCATCTCATCGTTTTTCAGAGGTTCCTTTATTGAAAACGTTTTGTTGATGGATTACGAATTACAAATAGGCTCACGAAATTGCGTTCCTCGCTTCGCTCGGAATGACAATCTCATCACGCAGCTATTGTCATTCCGAGCGAAGCGAGGAACGTAATCCGTCCTACAGCCCTGACATATCCACGCGCTCGGTTGATGCGCAGGACCAGGCAAGCTCGAACTGAGCGCGCATGAGCGTGGCGATCTGCGCGCTCTCCATAATAGTTGCCATCGCTTTGGGCGACGTGGATACAAGATATGCGGCCTCATCGATGATTCCGATCTCTCCGTCGAAGTGGAACGGGATGGCGGATGCGAACCGGATCTCGATTTGTTTCATCGCATCCGACGGGAACCGCGGAATTTCCACGCCCGGGCTCGCTGCGTAGAGCATGCGGTAACGCGTGTCGTGCCGCAAAATGCCGAGGCGGCGCTCTTCATCGTGTTGTGCAACTTGACCAAGCGATGCGTTCAAACGTGCGAACGTGTCGAACTGCGTCGTTACGATCCGCGTGAGGTAATCGCGCAGGCTTCGGAGCCCCTCTTCTCCTTCGTAGAACCGCACGACCGGCTTGTTCCGTTGAGTGCGGTACATTGCTTCGAGTTCGGGAACGAAGATGACGACTTTCTCCCGCTTCTCATCGAGGTTCCGTGCCTCCCGCTCGACAAGCTCCACGAGCTTCTTGGGCGTCTCGGCCACGAAGACGGTCCGTTTCGCATCGTCGTAGCTGGACACGAGACCGCGTTCCTTGAGCGTGTCCAGCATGAGGTACGTGGTGGCGCGATTCACGTCGGATTTTAAAGCGATTTCCTGCACACTCGACGGCCCGAGCTCGAGCACGGCGATGTACACGCGCGCTTCCTTGTCGCTTAAACCGATAGCGATGAGTTGTTTGAGGGAGTCATTGTACATACTGGTACGAGTGAACGGGTGGGGAAGAACAAGTGTACAAGCGGGCAAGCGGGCAAGCGGGCAAGAGCAGGTGAACAGGAATGCAGGGATGCAGGTGAACAAGTGTGTACCGGCCGAATTCTTCGTCACGAACGGACATGCGCGTGCCCCCGTTGTTTCACCTGTCCGCTCATCCACTTGTTCACATGTTCACTTGCTCTTGCCCGCTTGCCCGCTTGTACGCTTGTTCTTCCTCACCTGTTCATCCAATCCATTGCGTCAGCACCGGCAATGTCGCTTCCGCCGTGGCCTTCCACGTGTACTTTGCCGCGCGCTCGATCCCCTTCTTGCGCTGTTCTTCTTTCAACCCCGGCTCGCTCACGATGCGTTCCATGGCCCGCGCAATCGTGTTGGTCTGCGACGGCGGAACAAAGAGCGCATTCCCCTGCCCCACGACTTCTGGAATGGATGAATTGTCTGCGGCGATGACCGGACATCCGCAGGCCATGGCTTGGACCGGAGGGATGCCGAACCCTTCGTACCAAGAGACGTGAACCAAGGCTTCCGCGCCATTTAATAAATACGGCACGTCATCTTCTTTCACATATCCGAGTTCTTGAATTTGAGACTTGAACGGTGACGCAGCGATCGCTTTCCTGATCTCGTCGTACCCGTGGCCCGGCGGGCCGGCGAGCACGAGTCGCGTTGGGTCCCCCACTCCGCGATGCATGATAAACTCGTTGAACGCTTTGATCAGGTTCACGATATTTTTCTTTGACTCGAGCCGTCCCACAAACAAAAAGTATGGCCGTGGGATCTGAAGACGTCGCAGCCGCTCGGTGACATTCCCGATGTCGAGTGGCTTGTAGAGTTCGTGGTCCACGCCCGGGTACGTGATGGCGATACGCTTCGAGTCCACCTTATAGAGATCCACGAGCTCGCGACCGGAAAACTCGGACACGGTGATGATGCGCGCTTCGGTTTTCGAGATGTGCCGCGTGGTCGCTTCGTGATAACTGATGTCCGCCTGGCTGTAGAGTTTCGGGAAGCGATGGAATCCCACATCGTGGATCGTGACCACGGATTTTTCAGGTCTGATCGTCGGCAACACGTGCGCGGGGACGAAGAGCACGTCCGCAGGCCGCCGCCACATCTCCCAGCTCATGCGCACCTGCGTCCAAAACCGCCGCGGCGGCCAGCCGGCGCGCACCTCGTACCAGTTGGCAGGCAGTTCCACGAGCGCGCCTTTGAGCGGCTCGCGGGTGTAAAGCACCCATGAGTTCCCGTCGTTCACCGTGAGCTTCTTCAAAGCCTGAATGAGATGGAAGGCGTACCACTCCACCCCGGTCTTTTGTTGCTTATTCGCGCGGGAGGCGTCGATGCCGATGAGCATGGGGATAGTATACACCGCGCTACGTCATCTTTGCGTCGATGATGTGTTGTCTAAAAAAGACAAACAGTTCCTTCAGGACGTTCTCTCGATCTCTCGCGTCTGAGCTAGCCACACCGATCGCCGTTTGGTAGAGCTCATCATGAGTGACCATCAACCATCGGTCATTCAAATACAAAAAGATAAACGTCGAAACAACGGCCATGCGTTTATTCCCATTTTCAAATGGATGTAATTTCGTGAGTTCGTAAAACAAAACGGCTGCCTGCTCTTCCAACGTTTTATACATCAGTACTCCCCCGAAGCTCCTCATCGGAGCTTCAATGGCAGATTCGAGTTTACCTGGATAGCGCGAGCTGAACGGTGGGAACGGTTCGTTAAACGACATCCGTTCACTCGCGTAAACGAAACAGACTTTCTCAACGGTCTCAATAGTGAGAAATTTATTCATGCGCGAGTCTTGTGAGGACGTCTCCGTGCTCCTTCAAGATTCGACGTACCCCTTCTTCGACTCGCTTTGCATCTTGCGCACTCAAACCACGCCCAGCAACGGGCGACTGCACAACGCGATCCTCCTGTTTGCGACGAAACAGGCGGGATACCGTGTCATTCAACTTGGTGAAGCGCATACTGATATCAGATTACTCAGTCGTATCCCGACCGTCAATTCCGTACCGAGTGAGCGGCGCCTTAGCCGCCGCTCTTCGGAATCTTTTTCTTCTCTTGCAGATCGTTGATCCTCGGGAGGTACGTATTGACGTTGTGCTCCATGCGTTCCAGGATCTTCGCGAACGTGAGCTTGTCGTAACCGTACAGATACCCCTCGACGTGCAGAATGACCGCTTCGCCCTTCGTGTGGGGCATCGTGTACCATTTGCTGACGAGCGTCTGATTGTTGATCTCTCTGATGAGTTCGAACAGTTCCATGGACACCTGCGTAACCGCGATTTTATATGGACTGATGATCAGCACGAGGCCGTTGATGACTCGAACGACGAGATTCGAGCGCGTCTCATGGTAACAGTAGAGGAGGTCATTTTCATTCTCTTCCTTGGCGTCGATGATATAGCCCAGGAATTCAAGGTGATTAATAATGTCATTGATGATTAAGTTTTTCATAGAGTTGTCGTTATTACTGATTTAGCTTGATTCGCCGCTTGGATTGTTTTCTGCGCCTGGTGGCGCTCGACCTTTGAAAAACAAAAAACGCGGCTGAGAGATTGGATCTACGCCAAAGGCGTACATGAAATCTCCCAACCGCTTTCGCGATCAGTCTGCGCGCACCATGTGGGTCCTAGCAGTTTTCCCTAGTTCCCTATCTCAAATCGAGAAGATGCGTGAGGCTCGGAAACGCCGAGCGCGTTTTGGACTGAAAAGGTGCTTACAGAAATAAGATACAGGATTATCGGGGATTTGTCAAGAAATTGTATTGGGCCACTACATTTTGCACTCATGAGTTAATTTGTCGTATTCGCGCATGATTTGCAACGGGGTCTTCAGGTGTAGCCCCCAGTGCGGCCGTTCCTCGTTGTACCAACTCAGCCAGGATGAGAGTTCGGTATTGCA
>DATMXG010000072.1:0-6156 GCA_035561755.1 Methylomirabilis sp. (SeqCode) | reverse complement strand
GGTTGTTGTCGGCGTGGGGATTGCCGCGACGATTGCGCTCGTGACGGCCGTCGCGTGGATCGGGTTTTGGTGGTGGGGGAGCCGCGGGTTCACGGGCGGTGGGCTGCATCTCGTGATTGAGGGGCCTTCGCGCGTGTCTCTCGGTCAGGAGACCACGTATTTCGTGAACTGGTTCAATCGCGCGAAGGAACCGCTCGCATCCGTGGAACTGCGCGTGAGTTTTCCGAACGATTTCGTGGTGAGTTCCGTGGAGCCCAGGCCCACGAGCCAGCCGTTCACGTACCGCCTCGGGTCGCAGGCCGTAGAGGCGCGTGGCACCATCAAGGTCGTGGGCACGTTCACGGGCGCGCTCGGCACGAAGAGTGCCATTCAGGTGATCGGCACGTACCGCCCCGCCTCGTTCAACAGCGACTTCGAGGAGCTCCAGACGCGCGAGCTCGAGTACGCGGACACGGTGCTCGAAGGCAATCTTGTGCTGCCGCCCAAGGTCCTCCCGGGCGACAAAGTGACCGTCGCATACCGCCTCATGAATAAAGGGCCGGACGCCATGGAGGGCCTCACGTCGCGCCTCCGGCTCCCCGAAGGGTTTGTGCGCGACGGGGCTCCGGTTGCGGCCACGGGAACCGGCGACATTCTGGACGGACGTCTGGTGTCGTTGCCCGTTGGAACGATCGACGCGGGTGCCTCGTCCACGGTGCGGATCACCGGCACGTTTTCCCTGGGGTCGCACGGCAACGCCGTTTTCGAAGCCGAGGCCGGACGTCTCACGGCCGAAGGATCGTTCGCGGCCGCGGAACGGTCCGAATCCACCGTCACCGTCCTGGCCGGGGATCTGAACGTGAAGCTCGTGGTGAATGGATCGGACCAGAACCGCTCCGTGTCGCTCGGCGAACGCCAGCGGATCGCCATTTCGTACGAAAATACGAGCGGCGAAGAGTTGCACGACGTGGTCCTCCGGTTCCATCTGGGCGGCGATCCGGCACCGTCGCCGCTGCCCAAGGCCACGTCGTCCGTGGACCTCCTGGACTGGGGTCAGCTCGACGATCCCGCGCTGGGCGCGCGCGACCACGACGTGCTCATTTATGGGAAAGAACAGATCGGCCAGCTCGAACGTCTGCCGCCGGATGCAAACGGCCTGATCGAAATCACCGTCCCGATTCTCGCACACGCCACCACGAGCCGTGACGTGCCGATACTGGCGTACGTTGAAGCGACCATCGGCGCCGTGGACAAGGTCAAGGTCAACCGGACCGTGAAGACGCAGCCGATCGTTCTGCGTCTCCAGTCGGACGCGGCACTCGATGCCGTGGCGCGGTATGCGTCGGAAGAAGGCGCACCGATCGGCCACGGGCCGCTCCCACCCACGGCGGGCACGAGCACGACCTATCGGGTCGAATGGACGGTCGGCAAGACGCTCCACGGCCTTGAACGCGTTACGGTGAGCGCGAGTCTCCCGAAGAACGCGTCGTTCGGCGGCGTGAAAGAAGTTGGCGCCGGCGAGATCGGGTTCGATCCCGATCTCCGCCTCGTTACGTGGACGATCAATAAGGTGCCGCAGGACGTGAGGGACATTTCCGCGTCCTTCGATGTGGCACTCACGCCCTCCGAGGCCGACGTTGGCCGTTTCGCCCCGCTCCTTGGCGAATCGCGCTTCGAGTTTACGGACGCCGCCATCGGCGAACCGCTTCTCCGCACGTCTTCGTCGCTCTCGACCGACCTGCCTCACGACGACCTCGCGAAGGGCAGGGGGGTGGTGAAGAAGCCGTGAGGACAGGTGAACAGGTGAACAAGAGTACAGGCGCGCATGTGCGCGCCTGTACTCTTGTTCACCTGTTCACTTGTCCCGCTTGGGTTTCGAATCGCGGGGTGTCCCCGTTGACAGCAACCGTAATAGCTCCTATATTTATCCTTCGGTGTTTCCGGACGACCGTACATTCTCAACAGGAGGAGGTTCCGCTTGACTACCAGAGACGGCCTGCGGGTGAGTCGTCACGCGATCATGCAGTACGCGCGACGCGTTGAAGGACGCGATATCCAGGATGACCACCCGTTCAGCACCCATGAGTTCCACTGGTACGCGCACACGATTCGCGATCGGGTCCACCGTGGCGAAGAGTTGCCGGCTGAATGCTGCATGCTCTTCGTGAAGCCAGGCCGGCAGTCGAAGTACGCGAGAGCTGCGGCCGGTACGACACCCGGATCCATCGGGAGGTCCGGGACCTGGTGGGGAACGTATGTATTCGACGGAGTGGCCTGTTTCGTCATCGAAGAGAACAACGTCGTTACGATCATCGTGCCCACCGTGGAACAACTGGAGATGCTCGATCTGCTCCTTGAACGATCAAAGGATCAGCTCGTGGCAAGTAGCGTACGTCCAGTCTCCGATCGGTCCGAAGACAACGCAGATGGATCGCGGGACGCGCTGCACGTGGCGCGGGGGATCAATCGGAATCTTTCGAAATACTTCGACGCCCCACCGAAGGCGGGGAGCATCGAAGTATTTCTGCCTTCGAATGAGCACGTGACGAATCAGGAACCGTCTGTGGAGCTTCTGGCGATAGCGCTGCGGTGGATCAATCGTGCGCACCCAACCACGAATCGACCTCTCCAGCTCAGCGTCGCTAGACAATTTCGCACACTTGCAGATCGCATTGTCCAGACGTATCCGGCAAAGTTCAAGGTCGCATATCTGCCGGGGGCGTTGAGGATGGACGAACGGAACCCGTTTTCGTACTATCACCCACAGTTCAACGAAGCGTGTGTGAAGATTACGACGATACCGAATCCGTGTAAGCACACGTTCGTTCTCATCACTCGGAAGATGCTGGAACGAACACTCGGTGTCATTAGACACACGATCGCCACCGTCGACACGAACCCGGAATCGTGGAGTAGCGGTACGGTTCTGCGCATCAACCTCGACGAACCGAGCCTCGCAAAGCGGGCGGATCGGTTTGTCCTTCAGTAGTGATTGCGCCTACAGCGACTTGAGGCCGTTCCGGTATGTACTGGAGCGGCCTTTCTCGTATCGTCCTTTGACGTCTGATGCTAAACTGCGTATGCTGTCTTGTCCCCACAACAATGCGCGTCCGTATTGAGTACGATACGGGCACGGCGTTCGCTCGTAGATAGAAACATTGTATGCTTCTATCTGCTCGCTCTCTTGCGCCCGTAGTTCAACGGATAGAACACCGGTCTTCGGAACCGGCCATGGGAGTTCGATTCTCTCCGGGCGCACCAAAAAAATATCCGCTGAAGCGGATATTTTTTTGCCGTATTCTTGAATGAGTCCAAACGCATTTCGCCCCTCCCTAGCGGGGCGAGTTAACTCTCCCGTAATACATTCGAATGGCATGGAGCCGCGCCGCAGAAGATTTCAAGGGATTGCTTTGGTGGCATGCATGCGGATTCCACGAAGCGCGCTCAACCGCTCTTTCATAATTTTCAAAAACCCGCTCAGAGGTTTTGTGACATAGCGGGAGTGGGCAGTTACTTTGCGGTTTTCAGATGTGGCAGTCGGCGAGGAATGCGACGGTATCCTTGTGATCGTCGAGAAGCGCAGTCAATTTCATAACCCACGCTTCGAGTTCCTTGTTCTGCTCCGCATGAGGAGAACCGTAGACCCACGGTCCGTCGATCCACTCGCCGTCGGGGGTGACGACCGCTCTTACGATCTTCTCCTCGCCACCTTGGCCGAATAGAAGTCGTCCGCGGTCTTCGGGCTTGATCTCGGCGAGTATGGTCCAGTAGTCAGTGTGTCCGACGGGGTTTTTCGTGGATGTACCGTAGAGTCCAGTCACGTCCACGCCACCCCTGTCGCCGTTCCAGTCTTCCAGTTTCTCGGCAAGGGCAGACAGATTCGCGGGATCGATCCCGTAATACTCGGCCATACGCTGGATATGATCCTCCTCGAGGGAGTGCTTGTACGGCTCAACCTCCTTGTTGATGTCGAAGTTGGCAAGCATGTCGCTCGCCTTCTGCGCCATCTGATCGGGATTGGCTCCGTTCCTTTTTACAAGAACGCAGACGTTGAAGTGTGACATGGTTTTCCTCCACGTTTTCTTGTGGTTCCGAAGACCGGGGTTCTTTCGCTGGACTACGGGCGCAAGAGAGCGAGCAGATAGAAGTATACAATGCTTCTATCTACGAGCGAACGCCGTGCCCGTATCGTACTCGATACGGGCACGGCGTTATGACTTCTCCGGCCGCGTTTGCCATCCCTTGGCCTCGATGCCGGCCTGGGCCGCGGAAACCTGCGCTTCTTGCTTGCTTGTGCCGCGGCCAACGGCCACAAGGTCTTTCTCCAGGAACACGCCGACCGTGAATTCCTTTGCGTGGTCCGGTCCTTTTTCTTCGAGGACTTTGTACGTCGGCGTTACGCCGAGCAGGTCCTGCGCCGTTTCCTGAAACTTGCTCTTCGGATCCACGTAGAGTTCATTTTTCAGAATGAACTCGAGGTGGGAGAGGACGTGGCGGTCGATGAACGTTTTTGCCGCAGGAGTTCCGCCGTCCAGGTAGATCGCGCCGATGATGGCCTCGATGGCGTTCGCGAGGATGTACATGCGCGCCTTTGAGTTTGCGTCTTTTGCCTCACCCTTGCTCATGAGGAGGTAGTCCTCGAATCCGAGCTGGTTCGAAATGCCGGCGAGCGTCTTCGCGTTCACGAGCGCGGCGCGCCAGTTCGTGAGGTCGCCTTCCGGGTTCGCGTACGTGCGGTACAGGTGCTCGGTCACGATGAGTTCGAGCACGGCGTCGCCCAAAAATTCCAGCCGTTCGTTATGAGGGTAGGGGAAATCCGGGTGCTCGTTCAGGTACGACCGGTGCGTGAGCGACTGAATGAGGAAGGACTGGTCCTTGAAGGTGTAGCCCAGGGTGCTCTCCAGTGGGGTGAGATCTTTCAGTTCCATGTCGTTATCGTACCCCGTCATGCGGGGCGGTGATAACGACGACGATGATCGAGACGGATGAGGGTCCGTGTCATTCAACGGCGTCGTTGGATGAATGAATGATGTAGGGGCGGGGTCTCCCCGCCCTGTGCCACAAGGTTCGGCGGGCAAGGCGGGGAGTCCCCGCCCCTACGATGCCACGTGCGGATGGTCGGCTGGGAATTCTTCGGACGGCGTTTCGTCCGCGGGCGTACCGGTCCCTTCCGACTTGTGGCGCCGTTTTTCTTCTTTTTTGTCTTCCTTTGGTTCCTTTGGTTCCTTTGGTTTATCCGACTCCTTCACCACGCCCTGCGCGGCCTGGTCGCGGTACACGGCGCCGAGCACGCCGTTCACGAATTTGCCGGACGACTCGCCGCCAAACGTTTTGGCGAGCTCGATCGCCTCATTGATGGCCACCTTCGACGGGATCTCGTGTGTGTATGTGAGCTCGAAGGTGCCGATGCGTAGCACGTTCCGGTCCACGGTCGTGATTTTGGGGAGCGGCCAGTCGGGAGCGAACTTCGTAATGAGTCCGTCAATCTCGCCCTGGTGTTCCGTGACCCCATTCACGATGGCGCGCGCGAAGTCTTTCTCGTCCAAATCCGGCGCAAATTCCGCCATGTTGCGTTCCAGGAGACCGGTGGCGTCTTTTTGGCAAGCGTGAAAATCCCATTCGTAGAGGGATTGGAGGGCGAGTGCACGACAGAGATGTCTGTTGCTCATACGAAGGTGCTGGAAGGTTCGATGTGGTCTGATTGTGAACGGTTCGGGAATCTGATTCTGATGCGGCTATTTTTTGGAAGCCTGCAGCCGCTTCGCGGCTTTTTCCGCTTTGCGCTTTGAGGGCTTCACGTGAATCGGTTTGCCGTTGTACGTCATTGCGCCCGGGGCCGCGCGATGCGGCAGGTGGAGCGTACCGGTAGTCGCATCTTTCACGACCGACCCCAATTTCAGCGCGAAGTGGGATGCGCGGCGGCGTTTGTGTGAACTTGTTCGGCGATGTCCAGGGAGACCCATAGCGAAGATTATATCATTCTTAGGAAGATAAAGATAGCAGAAAAGCCCTGCTTTTGCAAGACCGACCCTTGTCCGCACTGGAACATTTTTGGTTGATGGAAACCTCCGTTCTTTCCTGAACAGAGGGTAGAATTTGCCCTGAAGATCAAAATACCGCTTGAAATGGGGCATGTACAAACCTTCATGCCCCTTTTGTCATGCACGCAAAATCGTG
>DATMXG010000071.1:0-14264 GCA_035561755.1 Methylomirabilis sp. (SeqCode) | reverse complement strand
CTTCATGCGGACCGGACCTTCATAGACATGTGCCATGGTCATCCGATCATGGACGAGCTTCTTCCATTCACGGATCAATTGCTCTCCGATGCGCTCGCCTTTCGCATCTTTGAGTTCCCGCACACGCTGAATCGCCGCGCGGACACGCTTTGCTTCTTCGCGACTGCACTCGGCCTGTTTGGCAAATTCTTCCAGCTGGCGCTCATCGGCGGTTTTATGATCTTCCGGCAGTCCGTTCGACGCTTCGAGTGATTCGATCAGCTTCTGCAATTCCTCGTCACCCATGATCTCCGATTCTTTCTCACCAAAATCTCCTTCTCCGGACTCTTGCGACTGTTCGTCCGGCCTCTCCTCGTCGAGCGTCGGATCGCCCTTGGGTGTTGCGTCTGCGCGAAACCATCGCTTGGTGCCTTCGTCCCACACCTCGAGCCACGCATGGCCAGTCCCGCTCGTCATGAGCGCCCGGTCTCCCGATGCTTTGTTTTTCACGTAGTGGCCGGTCACGAGGCGGCAGGCGATGCCGGCTGTTCGCAGTGCCAGGGCCGCGACCGTATTCGCCACGTCGCAGTCGGCTTTTTTACTCTTCCATACCGCATCGACGTATTCTTGTGGCGCGGCGCGGTACACCGCGTTCATGGCGCTCTCGTTCGAATACACGAGATGATCGCGCACGGCTTTCACTATGGCTCGCGCCTTCCCTCCTAACGAAAGCTGCGCCATCTGCGTTTCCTTCACCATCCGCGCGAGCTCCGTCGAAAGATCCGCGTTCGCCCGTTCGTCGATCGCCCGATTTTTTTCGGTGGCGATGGGCCGCACACTGCGAGCGATTCGGAATTCATATCGAAACACCCCGTCCGCTTCCACCCGTACAGCGATGTCGCCTAAACCGGACTGAACAAATGAGACCGAATCGGCAGGCGCATTGGTCGTAAACGTTGTTGGGAGCACCGTCCACCCGTATGGCAACGGAATCGTGACGCTCACGCGGCCGCGGATCGACCCTTGCATGGCGCGCTGCATTACCCGATCCACAGCAGGGTCGGCGTCTGGCGGTGATTCGTGTTTCGCAGGCGCCTTTCCCCATGCTGCTCGATCAGGATCCCACCGCGAGTACACGGACGCACGGTAGTACCCGCCGTAAAACGGCCTGACGGTGAAATGGGCCTGCGGCTCACCTTCCTTGCCTTCGGACATTTCGTCCATCGACGGTTGAAAATCATCAGTATCTGGTGGAGGTACGGATGATTCAGGCTCCGCCTGTTGTTCATCAGTCTTCTCCGGCGGCGGACCTTCCGGTGGCGGCTCGGTCGCCTCGGTTATACTCGGCGTGAAAGGTGCGAGATCCTGATCGCGTAACCAATCGATAATAGGTTCCAGGTGTCCCTGATAGAGCGCAAGCTTCGTCTCGAATGACGCGTCACTCGTGAGCAATGCCAAGCCGTCTGATAAGCCGGCATCCGTTTCAATGGAACGTAGGCCTTCGATCAGTTGGGTCGTCTGCGGGTTCATCGCCTGTGATGCCGCTTCTCCTTTTTCATGAAGGACGTGTGAGAAGGCATGAAGAAACGCATCAACGCGCGGAAGCCCGATCGACATGGGAGCTCGATCCATCTTCAACATCGCCGACTCCACTGTCTGACGAACGGCACCTGGAACATGACGCTTCCAGTCCGCATATGCGTGCGCTTCTGCCAACGATGAAAAAATCGGTCGTTCGGTTAAAGCGTCCCGTTCAGGTTGTACGACTGGTCGTTCAGGTGGCGTTTTTGAGCGTGGCATGTCAACTTCGCATATCAGGATAACATGCCATGCCGTTAACGGATAATAGTTGACGCAACAACGAATCACGGTTATCATACCGGCCCGTTTCGAAAAAACGTCGCACATTGCGAAGAATGGAGACTATGGAAACAGAAGAGGCCCTGCGTCGCAGCCCATGTAACTCCGACCCCGTCAGTTCCCCTCAGGGCGAGTTCCGCAAGGTGACCCGCCCGAAAGTACTGATCGTGGAGGATTCATTCCCCCTGCAACGCTTCTACCGGGAAGTTTTGAACGAAAAGTACACGATCCTTCAGGCATACAGCGTCGATCATGGAGAGCAGCTGTTTCGGAAGCACCCGGACGTTGCGGCCATCGTGATGGATGCCTGCGTCCCCGGGCACAAGCCCACCACCCCGCCGCTCGTGCGTCGCATCCGCAAGTCGTATCACGGTCCCATCATCGCCGCCTCGAGCGACGATGACTTCCAGGATGCGCTGATCAGCGCAGGGTGTAACCATCGCGCGTTCAAACACACGGTGCCGGACAAGCTCGCCGAACTCCTCGATCCTGACCGCTGATCCTACCCTACTTCCAGAAGCCGGTCCGCCAAGCCAAGAGCTTGCGCGGGCCGGTTGTTCTTTTTGTTGAGACAAGACGCACGGCCGTGCTTGACCAGAACACGCGCGACCGCTTATCTTTTTCGTACGACCTTCAAAAACGGAGTCTGTACGTGACAAAAGAAAAGCAACATCAGCCCGACGCACGCAAGAAACCCGTTTTCCGCCCCCGGATCATCATCAAGGTGGACCGGGTGAAAGCCACGGCGCCGTACGTACGCAAGAGAATGAAATGAGCGGCTCCATCGCACGAAGACCGCTCGCGGTGGCGCCCGTGCCGGATATCGGCGTGGATATCGTCGCATGCGAGACACGCGACCTCCTCCGGCGCTTCCACGCCTCGCTGATCGCGGACAAAGGCATCGTCGCGTGGTCACGCATCAGTAGCGTGGAACGCGACGAACCGCCGCTCGTCCGACTCTCGTTCGCCGGACCGCTCATCGTGATCAACGCCGCGTGGTGCCGCTACTTTCGCGCGCAGATCCATCCCACGCGCGGGGGCGCCTGGCTCGCACGCGCCGCGTTCTACGATCCGAACGCAAGTGAGGTGTACCTGAAGCCGTGCCAGAATCCCATCGACATCGAAGCCGCGTTCCTCTGGAATCTCGACGCGGACGACAACCCGCTCGTGACGGCCAAGATCGGGTTCAATTACATACACCCGATGCGGACGATCGCATTTCCCCGTATCCCTGCTTCACGCCTCCACTAGACGGCGCCCCTGCACAACTCGCACGGGCGCCGTTCTTCTTACTCGTCATCCCGAGCCCCGCCGTTGGTGGGGCTCGGGATGACGGATGATCATGGCGTTGTTCCATCCTTGCAACCCTTTTCAATCCATGAAACTTCCGCTAGCATGCGCTGCGCAAGACGGGCTGTAGCGCAGTTGGCTAGCGCACCTGCTTTGGGAGCAGGGGGTCGTGGGTTCGAGTCCCACCAGCCCGACCATGCGGGCATCGTATAGTGGCTATTATGCGACCCTTCCAAGGTTGAGAGGCGGGTTCGATTCCCGCTGCCCGCTCCACATACATCACTCCGACGCAGTCGGGGTGATTTGTTGTGGATGCGAAGGGACCGAACAGACGGCGAGGGAGTCGTCGGTGGCGGGTTGGCACGCGAACGCATGGAACAACTAGCGGAAAGCGACCTTGACAAAATCACCGCCCCGTGATTGATTGCCCCATCCGGAAGCATTGGCACGTGGCTACATGGACGTTCACAACCGAGAAGAAAGGATGCGCATGTGAATCACGAATACAAACCAGCGCTATTCCGCGGCCACCTGGAGGAATGCCTCATTGAGTTCGCGGCGACCGAACGGAAGTCCACCTCTGACGGCGGATACGCGCGGACAGTCGCGGCTATCGCGGCATTCTGTGGCGTTGAGCCGACCACCGTGAAGCGGTGGTTCCGTCCGAATGCGTCCCGTCCGAAGGGCGAACCGCTCATCAAACTGTTGTGCTGTCTCGATGCAGCGGGATACCGTGTGATCGAATGGGAGCGGCTGCCAAAAGGCCGCCGTCACTTCGCGGAGCTCATCGGATTCGGACTCGTCACCAGCGAACGCGCAGCCGCGATGCTTGGTTACACCACTTCCTCCACGATGTACCAGGTGCTCATCGGACGCGCCGGCGCGAGCGAAAAAAAGGACCAGGCCATGTGGGACGCCTGGAAGGAACGGCGAGACGATCTGGAACGGAACCGCGCCTCCACGAAGCTCCAACTCACGCACGATGCCGCGCGATCAACACGTGAGCCCTCGCCTCAGACGTCACCTGTACTCCGATCGAGATTTCGCGCCACGATTCTCCTCATGGAGGGGCTCCTCGCGCTCCTCGATGACAACCATCCCGAAGCGATCTCCGATCGGGAATTCGAGGACCTGAGGCGGTCCGCCGAAACCGTCCTTCGGCTATCGGCGCACCTCACCACGATCAGCTCCCGGCTCATGAGCTCGTCCGAGCGGTCGAAGGAGACACGCCCATGACGAACGAAAGTGCCTACCGCGCGGTGGTGGAGAAAATCATCACACGCGGCCCATACGGACCCTACGCGGTAGCGCGGAGCGATGAACTGGGATCGATCACATTCTCGCTCGACCGTGCCGTGTGGCAGGAGGCAGATATCCCTGAACCGGGAGTGTACGTCACCCTGTCGCAGATACGGCGTAATCGAGGAGGATGGCGAGCAAAACACGGACGGTATGTGATGCCGTCCGATGAGCAGCAGCAATCAGCAACAGTACGGCAACCAGCAACAGTACGGAGCACGTAGCATGAAAACAAAGCTAATCACGGTACCGATCGCAGAGCTGAAGATGGACCTGTTCGTCCGCAAGGGACTGGACCAGGATCACACTCTGCACCTGGCAGAGCTCATCGAGCATGGCGTGAGGCTGGAACCCATCACGGTCACCCCGGATTTGATGGTCATCGACGGGAGACACCGGATCGAGGCCCACGAACTGAACAAGAGGAACGAGATCGAGGCGACCGTGGTCACCGGCCTGTCGGATGAGGCCGATCTCATCAGCGCGGCCTACAAGGCCAACCTCGGCGGATCGCTCCCGCCCAGCCCGCAGGACACGGAACACGCCGTCATGCTGCTCATCGAGCGTGGCGTGGCGAAGCGGCGCATCGCGGACCTGCTCGGCCTCCCTGCGGGGTTGGGCCGAAAGTACGTCGACGACGTGCAGTCGAAAATCGCGCGAAACAAAGTACGACGCGCGGTGACGGCGGTGACGGAGGAGGGTCACACCGTTGCGAAGGCCGCCGAAGCGTTCGGGGTAGATCCCGAGAAGCTGAAGGAGACCCTCCAGGGGGTCAAGCGACGTGGCAAGCAGAACGTCGCGGAGATTCAGCGACGAATCACCTGGAACTTCAAGTCACTGAGCAGCAAGAACGCGTCGCTGCTCCGTAGCCTCCTCGACAAACTCGAGGACGGGGACGTGACCGATGAGCAGGTGAACGCAATCTTCGAACACATCGAGAGCCTCCAGAAGCGCGCCATCCGCGCCATCAAAGACTGGAAGCAGCGCTACCGTGTCACGAAGGGGGCTGGCGCCTCTGTGCAGGCGTCGTAGCCGATGGATCGCACGTTTCGCCCACCGAGGCGCAGCACCCTGCTGCGCCTCGTTTTTATTGCGCGGCTGGAAGAAAAAAAACGGACGCATCTATGCCACCACCCGCGGATTCGCAAACCGCTCGTACGCCACCTTCACGCTCTCGGTAACCGTGAGATACGCCGCGGCGATGCCGAAGATCATGAAGAGATGGGTCGTGGTCGGAGCCGCGAAACGGAAGAGCGTTTGACCGACGAACGTGAACGGCAGCGCAACGGTGATGGCGATCACCGCGAGCGTGAGCCACAACAGCGTGCGCGACGGGGCCGTGCCCTTCCAGAACCAGCCCTTCGTGCGGATCGAGAACAGGAACAGGAGTTCGGTGAGCACGCTCCCGATGAACCAATTCGTCTGGAGAACGGACTGGCCCATGCGCTGGAACACCGCAAAGAAAATGAAGTCGAAGAGCGAGCTCACCACCCCCAGGATGATTGCGAGGAGTGCGATTTCGTGCACCTGATACATCCGCGGTTTCCGGATTTCCTTCGGGTCAACACGGTCGGTCGAGACCGCGATCATGGGAAAGTCCGTAAAAAGGTTCAGGAGCAGTATTTGGAGTGGGAGAAGAGGCAGGTATGGGACGAGGAGCGACGCGACCGCGATGGCGAAGAAATTACCGAAGTTAGACGACAGCGTGGCCTGGATGTACTTCGTGGTGTTCGCGAAAACGTCGCGGCCTTCCCGGATCCCGTCCACAATCACCGTGAGACTCTTGTGCAGGAGCACGATGTCCGCCGCCTCGCGCGCCGCATCCGCCGCGTGCTGAACCACGAGGCCAACGTTCGCGATCTTGAGAGCCGGCGCGTCGTTGATACCCTCACCCAAGAATCCCACTTCGTGGTCGCGTTCGAGCAGATGGATGATCCGGTACTTCTGCTCCGGTGATACGCGAGCGAAGACGCTGTATCGCTCCACGGCAGCGTGCTGGTCATCTTCGGACAGCGCCTCAAGCTCCTCGCCCGTGATGACGTCGCGGATGGACGGCACGAGACCCACGTCGAACGCCACGGCGCCCGCCACTTCCCGGCTGTCGCCCGTAACGATTTTGATCGTAACGCCGAGCGCGCGAGCTTTCTCGATCGCGGACTTCGCCGTCTTCTTCACGGGATCGATGAACGACACGATGCCGAGGAAATCGAAGCCGCGCGTCTCATCGTCCACGGAGTATCGATCTCCCCCGTCCATGCGCTTCCGTGCCACGGCGAGCACACGGCGGCCGAGCGCGCCCTGTTCCGCCATCCACCGGTGGTGCCGTTCACGGTCCGTGCGGCTCACGTTCGCGGCATCCATGAGCACTTCGGGCGCGCCGCGCACCACGAGCTCCCGCACCCCGTCGATCTCCGCGAGGAGGCTGTTCCGCCTGCGCACCGGATCGAACGGGATGTCGTTCAACACCGTGCAAGCCCGGCACCGCTTCCGCCCGACCGGCGCGATGCGGCGCCAAAGCGCGGCGTCGAAGGCGTCGGCGTGTTCCTTCGACCCGTTCTTCGGAACGTGCGCGGCAAGCGCGGCGTAGAACAGCGCTTCATCCGTGTCGCGTGATGAGATCTCGGCCACCTCGAGTCGATTCTCCGTGAGCGTACCGGTCTTATCCGTACACAGGATCTCGATCGATCCCAGATCTTCAATCGCAGACAGGCGTTTCACCACGACTTTGTTCTTCGCGAGCCGGAGCGCGCCACGCGACAGGGAGAACGTGGTGACCACAGGGAGAGCTTCCGGAATAATGGAAACCGCGAGCGCGATCGAAAAGATGACGAGCTCCACGATCCCGCGCTCGCCCTTCAGTACCACGTTCGCCACGAACACAAGGAGGAGCGTGATCACGATCACGCGCAATATAAACCTGCTGAACCGGTCGATGCCCTTCTCGAAGCTGCTTTCGCGCATCGTCTCGGCCGACAGTTCCGAGACCCCTCCCATCACCGACGCCCGGCCGGTCGCCACCACAACGCCTTCGACCTTGCCGCTCACCACTACTGAACCGGCGAACGCGATGTTCGCGGCCTCGTACGGCTCCGAAACCTGGCGCACGAGCGCGTCCGCCGTCTTCCGGGCCTGAGCCGACTCGCCCGTGAGAACCGATTCATCGATCGTGAGGCCGTGTTCGCGCAGGATGCGGATATCGGCGGGGACGATGTTGCCGGACGTAAGGAGGACGATGTCGCCCGGCACGAGCTCGCGGCTTTCAACGGACACCTCGCGATTATCCCTCCGCACCATGGCTCGCGATACCATATACCGACACAGGAGACGGAGCGTCTGATCGGAGCGGAACTCCTGATAGAAACCCAGGCCCGCGTTGATCACGACGAAGAGAAGAATGAACGAGCCGTCAATCGCCTCTCCCAGCGCGAACGACAACGCCGCCGCTGCGATGAGGAGGTAGACGAACGACGACCGGAACTGGCGCGCGAGGATGTTTCGCCATGTGGACTCCCGCGCGCGTATCTCGTTCCAACCGTGCGATGCCCGTGCGCGGTCGACGTCCGCCGTGGTGAGTCCGCGCTCGAGTGAGGTTCCGAACGACGCAAGGACGGTTGCCGCGTCCTGCGTTGTAAAGACGGTAAAGCGGTGCTGTTCGCCGCCTGACATGACACGAGTGTATCGGATAACGCGAAAAACGTCCCCTCGCGGAGACGTTTTTCGTGGTGGGCGTGCCTGGATTCGAACCAGGGACCTTTACATTATCAGTGTAACGCTCTAACCAACTGAGCTACACGCCCATTAAAATCTTCCACTTTGCGCCCCGAGTAACAGCGGGGGCATTTTTCGTGGGCTGAGCATAGCGAATCTATTGACCCATGACAAGACCGCTCGTATACTTGCTTTCGTTCCTATGGAACTTACCTTACAGGACATCGCGTTACGCCTCGGTGTGGCAATGCTGCTCTCCGGACTCATCGGAGTCGAGCGGCAAATCCGCCAAAAGCCCGCAGGCTTCCGTACGAACGGACTCGTAGGCCTCGGCTCTGCCGCAATGACCATCGCGGGTCTCATGCTCGCGCGCGACATGGTCGGCGTTGACCCCACCAGAATCGCATCGATCGTTGTCCAGGGCGTCGGGTTCCTCGGCGCCGGCGCGATCATCCAATCCGCGGGGTCGGTCCACGGCCTCACCACCGCCGCCACGCTCTGGGTTGTCGCGGGGATCGGCATTGCAGCCGGGTTCGGATTGTGGCAGATTGCGCTCCTGGTCACGCTGTTCGTCCTCATCCTCCTCGTGATCTTCGGTCCGCTGGACGCGAGAATCGAGGAAGGAGGGAAAGGGGGCTTCACCCTGTTTCGTAAAAAATAGTTTTGCCGAGGTAGCTCAGTGGTAGAGCGCAGGCCTGAAGAGCCTGGCGTCGTCAGTTCAATTCTGACCCTCGGCACCATGAAAAAACCGCGTCATCAGACGCGGTTTTTCGTGTCTATTTGATGAGACCGGCCTCACTCCTTCTTCACGCCGTTCCTGGCCACGATAATCATTACGTTCCCGTCCGACGACTGGTTACCGGACACGGACACCGTGAATTTTGCGGTGCCGCCGTTCTCTTCTTTTTCAAACGACATGATATTCGTCTGCTCGCTGTTGAACGTGGAAGCGCTCTTCCATCCGGACTTCTGCGCTTCACTCTTGTACCACGACGCGACTTTCTCCAGCGCGTCGCTCGTCTCGAGAACCATCCCGGCTTCCTGCTGCTCGTCGACCAGGGATACGCTCTTCGGCGTGGCGCCGGGGTAGCGCGGCACGTCGCTCGGGAACGAATCCGGAATCTTCACGCCCTCCCCGACGGCGAACACCTGACCGGTCTTCTCGTCCTTGAACGAGAACCCGCCCTTCTGCAGATCCACGTCGACGTTTTTTCCGCTGTCCTTCTTGATGGCCTTCTCGATCACGTTTTCTACCACCTTCTCTCCGATCTTCTCGCTGATCTTATCCTTGGCGGATTGAAACGGATTGCAGCCGATTCCGAGTGTGGTAAAGAGACCGAGTGCCATGATGAACGTAGACTGTCGTTTCATAGAAATGGAATTACGAGAATAATTCTTTTCTGATCTTTTTAGGATCAACCCCCCTATTCTGCAGGAGTTGCTTTAATCCGTCCATGAATTCCTTGGGCCCGCACATGAGGTACTCCCAATCGCCGTCGGCTGGAACATACCGGTCGAGCATCTCGGTATCGATACGGCGCGTCTCCTTGCCGCCTTCCGGATGAGGCTCGCGCGTACACGTTTCGACCAGCCGGAAACGCGGGCAGTGCTTCGCGAGGTCACGTAGTTCGTTGAGGTACGCGGTCTCGGCGCACGTTCGGCCGGAATAGAAGAAAAAAATATCCGTCGGCATGTCCGTGGCACACACTTCACGGACCATGGAGAGAAGCGGCGTAACCCCGATACCGCCCGCGAACATCACGAGACGCGGCTGGTCTTTCGGAAGCGTGAACACGCCCCATGGCCCCTGCAGGAGAACCTCGTCGCCGGCCGCGAGCGACTGCGCGCGTTTCGTAAAATCTCCCTCAAGCTTGATGCCGAGTTCGACCCCGCCCTTCGCGAAGGGCGGGGCGGACGGAGCGTTCACGATCGAGTACGCGGCCTTGGCCCACACGCTCCCGTCCGGATTCAACAGATGGAGCCCCACCCACTGCCCGGCCTGAAACGGCGGGATCGGTTCGCCCGCCGGTTCAAGCAGGAGACGAAAAATACCGTCCGCGATGGGACGGTTCTCGGTGACGCGGTAGCGACGGAGGACTGTTTGCGGAGGAGGAGGCATGACTGGACGATTTACAACGGTACTTCGGTGCCGTCATCTTCATAAAGCGTGATAGCCTTTGTGGGGCACGACTGCGCCGCCGCGATGATCGTGTCGCGCGCGTTCATGGCCGGCGTTGCGGCGGACGAGACCGCATCGCCCAATGAGCCGGTTTCGGACGCGGTCGCCGCCTCGTTCAGAATGTACACCTTCCCCTCCCGGTTCAAACCGAACGTCTTCTCGGCGATCGCCACGCACGACGCGGCGCCGATGCAGGTGTTTTGATCCACGACGATTTTCATGTGGTAACTACGATAAAACTCTACCAGTTATCATCAATTGTTTTTATATTTGCTAATTCAGATATCGGATTATAGTCGGTATGCAGTGTATCGACGGCCATATGGATATCTGATCCAACGACATAATTGGTATAGAACGCCTCCGCAACATCGTCCACTTTTTGATTCCATGCGACTCCAGGCGGATAGTCGTTTATTCCATGTGGCCCATACAATGTTTCTGCTAATGCCTCCGTGGTGATCCAGTGGAGGACTCCACCTCGGCTGACTGCATACACCTTATTGACCGAGGGAAATTTAATCATCCGATAACCCGGTCGGTGCGTTACGTTCTTCCCTAATGGCATCTTTGCAATATCGGCTGGAGCTAAGGATACGACGCCCTCGAAGTCTTTATACCAACCGAAATACGTCTTCTCATCAGGAAAGGCGTGCCGCTTACAATCTTTTCCATAAAAGTATACCGCCGGATAATCCCGAGATTTCACCAAACTATATGAATAGATACTGAACTCACAAGTGGCGGCCGGTACGAATTGGACATGTGTCTCAAGAATAGATCCATCGATTGATGCGCGGATGGTCGCGTCACCAGGCGTCGCTGAAGTGAGCGTGAAGACGGCTTGGCCATATTGGTCGCTCGTCGCATTCGAAGGGCTGATTGAAACCGGCCCGACAGACAGTGCCTTGAACACGAGAATACTTTTATTTGCTAACGGCGCACCAGAGAAGTTCTTCACCGTAACCGTGAGCGTCGCCTTGTCGACGCCGTTTGCTGGAATTTGCGACGGAACAACCGTAATGGTCGACAAGCTCGAAGAGACCGTGTCTGGTGTAATCGTATATGCGAACGCCGGTATGGACGTTGAATAAAAGACGCTAATAATCAACAAGAGATGTTTATACATGTGGCTTCGAATGGGGTTAGTGATGATATTCATACTCTCGTAAAATACTGCCCCAGCATCTCATCCTGCGCCAACGCCGTCACGTTCTTCTTTGTCTGCTTCCAAAACGGCGGGTGGTGCGCCATGCGGACGATACGGAAACCGTGCCGATATAAGCGCGGCGGCGACTGGTGATGCGCGAGTTCGTGACAGATGACGCGCAGGATCGCGTCGAGTTTCCGCGGTTTCATCGTCCTCGGCGTGTAGAGATCCACGGTAACGCGCTTCTCACCGAGTTTCGTATAACCAAGTTTGTACGAATGCAATTTGCCGACTCCGCGTACGCGACGGCGAAGCGGACGGAGCTCAAACCCCGGCATCGCGAGAACGTGGCACGCGCGACGAAACAGGTGTTCCACGAGCTGTTCGTGGCGCGGGTCGATGATGTCGGGCATAGATGGAGAGAAAGCGGCAGACGGTGGGCGCGCCTTACTCCAAGCGTCATCCCGACCGAGGTCGCCCTGCGCACTTCATAGGAGCATGACGTTTCCTGGCGGCCGAGCGGAGGGACAGTTTTCCATGTCACGAGGTAACGAAAACTGTCCCTCCGCTCCGTTCACTTCAGCCCTCGGACGGCCTCGCTCTCTTCGGTCGGGATGACGCTTGGAGCGACTCATCCGCTTCCTTCTGCTCCCGTACGGGCGGGTCTCAGACCCGCCCCTACTTCATCCTCATACTCTTCACGAGCGACCACGTCGGCGATACACCCGTCTTCTCGTTCAACACGGCCACGAGAATCCCGTGATCTGACGCGGGACCAAGCCGGACCACGAAGTACGTGTGGTTTCCCATCGGCGCCTTATCCTTCTTGCGGAACGACGGGAGCGTAAACTTCACGTACGTGAGACTGTCTGCCAGCGTGCCGCGCGTCACGTTCGCGGCCTTATCGGTGCAGGTAACGAACGTCTCGTCCGTGTCGCCGCTCGCGCATGCGAACTGCGCCATGGTGAGCTCGAACCGTTCCCAGGTGGGAAAACTCTCCTTATCCCGTTCGATCGTATAGAACTCCGCGACCCGTCGCGTGAACACGTCGATCTTCGGATCCGGTGACCCTGGTGCAGGGGCAAGCCCGGGGACGATCTCAAATGCCTGCGACCCCTGGGCGCTGTATGCCCAATACCCCGTCGGCGGCGTGAAGCCTACTCGCCTCCAGGGAATCTCCGTTTTATCCCAACGAACCACGGGCTTCGTACTCGTGACGGAGGATGGAGACGCTGTGGTGGTGACATTTCCGAACGTGGTGGTGCTCGACTGGAACGCCTGCTGGATTGCAGACGACTGCGGTTGCGCGGCCGGTTTGAAACGGTCCGCGCACCCGGCGCCGAGCGCAACAACGACCGCAGCCGTGAGAAGAAGCGTTTTCTTCATACGAACAAACCTACTTGATGAGGAGCGCGACCAGGAGCAGGGCGACGATGTTGAGAATTTTAATCATCGGGTTGATCGCCGGGCCGGCCGTGTCCTTGTAGGGGTCCCCCACCGTGTCGCCCGTCACCGCGGCCTGGTGCGCGAAGCTTTTCTTGCCGCCGAAGTGACCGGACTCGATGTACTTCTTCGCGTTGTCCCACGCACCGCCGCCGTTCGTCATGGAGATGGCGACAAAGAGACCCGTGACAATGGCGCCGATCAGGAGACCGCCCAACGCAACCGGACCGAGCCAGTAGCCCACGACGACCGGTGCCACGACCGGAAGCAACGCCGGCACGATCATCTGCTTGATGGCCGCCTTCGTGACGATGTCCACGGTCTTGCCGTAGTCCGGCTTGGCCGTCCCTTCCATGATGCCGGGGATGGTCTTGAACTGGCGGCGGACTTCCTCCACAACGGCGCCCGCCGTCTTCCCCACCGCTTCCATGGCGTACGCGGCAAAGAGGTACGGGAGGAGCCCGCCCAGGAAGAGACCGGCAATAAGCTTCGGGTCTTCAAGCGTGAATACGAGGCGAACGCCGCGATCCACGAACTCCTGCGTGTAGGATGCGAAGAGGACGAGGGATGCGAGCCCGGCCGACGCGATGGCGTAGCCCTTGGTGACGGCCTTTGTTGTATTTCCGACCGCATCCAGTGGATCCGTCGCGTTCCGCACGGACTCGGGCAGGCCCGCCATCTCGGCAATGCCACCCGCGTTGTCCGTGATCGGACCAAACGCGTCGATCGTGACGATAATTCCCGTCAGGCTCAACATGGCCATAGCCGCGACTGCGATGCCGTAGAGCCCTGCCACGTTGAACGCCGAAAGCATGGCAGCGGCAATCACGATCACCGGGAGCGCGGTTGACCGCATGCTCATGGCCAAGCCCGCGATCACGTTCGTGCCGTGTCCGGTTTCGCTCGCCTTCGCGATCTTCTGGACCGGTTTGTATTTCGTGCTGGTGTAGTACTCGGTGATCACCACCATAAGCGCCGTCACGATGAGTCCGATGAACGTGGCCTTGGTAACCATGACGGCTGTGAGCTGCCCGGTGGCTGGGAAGAAGCGGTCTGCGCCGTACCACACGGCGATGGCAGAGAGCACGCCCGATACGGCAAGACCCTTGTAGAGCGCGGCCATGATCTTCTTCTCGTTCGTGAGCTTAATGAAGAAGATACCCACGATAGACGCGACGATTGAGATGCCGCCCAACGCGAGCGGGAAGAGCACCACGTTCGGATTGCCCGGGTACGCGAGATTGCCGAGGATCATTGCAGCGACCGCCGTGACCGCGTACGTTTCGAACAAGTCCGCGGCCATGCCCGCGCAGTCGCCCACGTTGTCGCCAACATTGTCGGCGATCACAGCTGGGT
>DATMXG010000070.1:0-2294 GCA_035561755.1 Methylomirabilis sp. (SeqCode) | reverse complement strand
ATCGAGAACGTGATGGGACAAGTGGAGGCGAGATTGAAAACGAGGCGCGGGACAAAATCCCACGCCTCGGCTGGGCTGCTCGTGAATGAGTTATTACTCCAAATCAAACCGCAAGTCATCAACCATTAACGTTCCAGTGCCCCCTTGTCTCATCCTCCTGCTCCTGTTACACTGCGGCAACTCTATGGCAAACCTCGAACAAACCCTCGTTCTCGTGAAACCCGACGGCGTGTCGCGCGGGATCGTGGGCGAAATAATCATGCGTTTCGAACGCCTCGGGCTCAAGATTGCGGCGCTCAAGATGATCTTACCGAAGCACGAAGATGTGGATCGTCACTATGAGCTGACCGACGAATGGATGCAGGGGGTGTATGAGAAGGCGAAGAAGAAGTATGCGGATCTCGGACAGGAGTTCCCGTACCACGACTACAAGACGTACGGCGAGTCCATCAAAACGAGCCTCGTGGAATTCTTGAAGTCCGGCCCGATCGTAGCCATGGTTCTCGAAGGCGAGCAGGCCGTACCCCTTGTGCGTAAAATTGTTGGGGCTACCGAACCCATGTCCGCGCCTCCAGGGACGATTCGTGGCGACTACTCGCTCGACAGCTACGCGCTCTCGAACGCGCAGAACCGTCCGCTTCGGAACCTCATTCACGCGTCCGGCGCGGTTGAAGAGGCGAAGAAAGAAATTGCCATCTGGTTCTCGAACGAAGAACTCCACCGGTACGAGCACGTGCTGGCGAATGCGTTGTACGATCCGTCGTTTTTCTTGCCGGGGAAGGAAAAAAAATAACATTCCTGTCTTGAGCGGGCGCGCAACAAGACATATCGCATGGCCGTACCCCAAATGCGAAACGTCGCCCGTCCGTACGACCCCTCTTGTTTCCATCCCCACCGTCCATTATACTTCTCCTTATGAACGTCACGTCGATCGACAATATCGAAAAGCTGGTCAAGAAGATCGACTTCACGTTCGTGCGCCTCTTCGTTGGCTCGGAGGCCGTCCCCGCGTCCTGATCGCACAACGCATCAGCATGTCGGACGGCCTCTCCAGCGCGGGAGGCCTTCTTCTTCTCTTTAGGATCCGTCGTTCATTGACACGTCGAGTGGTTTTTTTGACTTCATCGCGTCTCGTCCGAAGGTTGCCTCATCCGTTCGCGGAGGTCATTCATGTCATCTGGTATCGTCACCAAACCCGCAGAAGTGCGGAGGGAGAGATCTCCCAGCGCGTCGACGAAGGGTCGCGCGAACGGACAAAGGTCCATCGGCACCAGTGGGAAGGGCACTAGCTCCCCGCCACAGTTCAGCCGTGCGTCGGTGAAGTCCACGAGCCTTTGGTTCTGCACGAACGGTTTGTGCGAGCACCACGACCATCTCACCCCGGTCGCGGCCAAGGACGCGAAGAAGCCCTCGGTCGGGGTCCTCCATTGCCCGCTGTGTGACACTGCCACGCTTGTGGCCGCGAATGAGATCAACCTTCCGCCGTGGTACGACCACGACGCGATCCGCAGGAATTCCAACCGTCCGGTCGAGCCGATCTTTCCGGCCCAGGACGCGTGCTGCTGTAAGGGCGGGTCTCAGTCCCGTCCCCCCACGGATCCGTCCCCGCCCGTAGTTGAGGTGGTTCCGGAGACCTGACTCGTTAGAATGGGTTCAGCGCATACAGGAGGACTGTCATGAATGAGGACCGCGAACGCAAGAAGTCGTCGGATGAGATTACGGGCGGTTGGACGTCGGATCTTCCGCCGCCCAGGCACGTGCGCACGGATGCGAAGCTTCCCGGCGACTGCCAAACGGACGACGTGAAGGCGGAAGAAGCTCGTTTGGATCGCGCGTACCTGAGCGGTTTTCCGAGCAGCCCGATCTCGAGCAGTAAGCCGCCGCAGGCCGGTTGAACCCGGGAGTCTGACGGGCGCGATCGTCCATGCTCGAGAACGCGTTACGCGAATTTTGACCGCCACGCGTTCGACCCGCGTCCGGGTCCGGATCACTCGAAGTACTCACGCCGGTCGCGCTCTCATCCGCTACCCGCGTTTCACAACTATGGGCGCTCCGATTTTCGGAGCGCCCTCTTTGTTATCCGAAATTCGGGAACATCCGTGTACAGGGGCGGGGACAGGGGATTTCGGCGGTCATTTTAGGACGTCAGGAAGTAAGGGGGCGGGTTGAGATCTATTACAGAGCTGCTGCGTCGCCGAAGCGTTCCATTGCCGCAACCTGCAAGCAGAAGCTTGAGCTCCACCCCCGACTTTCTGACGTCCTAAAATGACCGCCGAAATCCCCTGTCCCCGCCC
>DATMXG010000069.1:0-7793 GCA_035561755.1 Methylomirabilis sp. (SeqCode) | reverse complement strand
GTTGCAACGGCGGCAACCGCGCTCGCGATCCCGCTCGTGGATATCGTTCTCGTCGTCACGCGTCGCATCTTGCGCGGGGCGTCGCCCTTCAAAGGCGACGATTCGCATCTCCACTACCAACTACTCAAAGCCGGTCTGTCGTCCCAGAATGCCGTCCGCCTCATCTGGGGCATCGCGCTCGTGTTCGGGCTTCTGGCGCTCACCTTACAGACGCGGGGTAAGCTATTCCTCTTGGCCGGTCTCGTTGTACTCACGTTCGTGATTTCGTATTTTGCGTGGTCGAGACGCCGAGTTTCTCCATAGAGCGGTTCCCCGTATGCCATCTACAGAACGAAATATCATCCCCGCCGTCTGTTTGGCGTTGGGGGGTCTTGCGATTGCCGCGGCGATCACCACGTCCGTTTTTTCGTCCGCGATCGTCACCGTGGGTTTCACGACCGCCGCATCGCCACAGCCGGAATTGCCGACGCGTGAGATCACGGTGAACGATCATCGTGTGACCGTCGAGGTTGCGGATGATGAGGATGAGCAGGAACGCGGGCTGTCTTTTCGTTCGGGCATGGATCGCGACCGCGGGATGCTGTTCGTGTATCCCAACGCGTCGCGACAGCGGTTTTGGATGTACGGCATGCATTTCCCGCTCGACATCATTTTTATCCGTGATGGACGCGTCATTTCGATTGCTGCCGGCGTTCCCGCGCCGATGTCCGGAGTCCCCGCGGTCGTGATCTCCGCAGATTACGCAGATACGGTATTGGAACTGAATGCGGGAGTTGCGAAGGAGCTGGGGATCGTGGCGGGATCCGATGTGCTGCAGGAGTGAAGACGGAAGCGCGTGGATTGACGCGGGTTCCGACGGTTGATATACAGGATTACTGCGCACATCGCGCGTATGTCACAGGCGGAAGTAGGTGATCATGTGGGAGTCGCTCTTTGTTATCAGTCTCGTCGCATACGCGCTGATCGGGTTCTTCGTGAGCCAACTGTCATGGCGCGTGTGGTGCGAAGGCACGCGCACGGGGCCCGTTTCATTCGTACTCTTTCCGTACAGCCACACGATGAACGAGTTCGGCGAATCGGCGATCATCGAAGTGATTGCGAGGCATTTCGAGCCGGTCTATGCGCGTCGCGTCTACCTTGCGCTCATCTTGGTGTCGTGGCCCCTCAAGCTCGCATGGAACGCCGTTGTCATCGCCCTCATGGGCATGATCTACGCGTTCGTCAAAACGGGTCAGGCTGTTCTCATGTGGCGTGTGCGCAGGAGGTCACGGTCTCTCCCTCCGATCTCCGTCTCGTCTGGGAGTGCGGAGGAGAAGAAACGGCGGGTGAAACCGTCCTCGCTGGAGATCGAACCGGAAACGGAGCTCGCAAGGCTCCACGACCAGCGGAAACGCATCTCGCGTCGTATCCGAAAACTGGAACTCCAGCTCACAAAAAAGTACGGTAGCGGAAAATTCCGCGTGGCGAAACGGAACGAGGAAAACTGATGTTCTGCTCATAAAACGCCGTCCCGCACCTTGGGCGGCGTTTCTTTTCTCCCTCGCTACGCTCGGGATGACAATCAAAAGAATGACGTGTAGCGTATATCCCATGTTGGACATGGCGAACGTTACGCGCGCCCACTGCGTTGGCATCGGCGGCATTCATGTGTCGGCCGTTGCGCGGCTATTGAAGGCGCGCGGTATCTCCGTTACGGGGAGCGATGCGGTGGCGAGCGAGGAGACGCGTCTGCTCGAGAAACAGGGTACCGTGGTCACGATCGGGCACAAGACAGATAACGTCCCGCCCGATGCCAACATCGTGGTCTATAGCCACGCGTTGCCGGACGACAATCCAGAGTTGGTCGAAGCGAGGAAACGCGGAGTGCCGGTTTACGACACGCACGCGTTTCTCGGCGAGTTATTTACGAATGCGAAACAGATCGTGGTTACGGGTACTCACGGCAAGAGCACCACAACGGCGATGATCGGGACGATTCTGATTGCGGCAGGTGAGAACCCGACAGTCGTGGTAGGAACGAAAGTCTCCGGGTTCTCCGACGGCAACCTGCATGTTGGCCGCGATGATCTGCTCGTCGTTGAAGGCGACGAATACCGGAGTCACGTGCTCGCGTATGCGCCAACGGTCCTCGTGCTGAACAATATGGAACTGGACCACACGGACATCTTCCCCACGTTCGAGGCGTACGCTGCGATGTTCGGACAGGCGATTGATCGCGTCCGTAACAAAGGCGCGGTCGTGTGGAACCAAAATGATGCGGGTCTTGCGAAGTTGCTTGAAGATCGAACATCGAAACTCGAAAGCCGGACCATCTCATCGGTGCCTGTTCGTCGCGCGTATGATCAGGCGCTTGGCGTTCCTGGCGAGATGAACGCGCAAAATGCGGCGATGGCGGCTGCGGCATGTGGCGCATGGAAACCGTCCCTCGCTTCGCTCGAAATGACAAACGCTTCATCCATCGTATCAAAGGCATTGGCGGATTTTCCTGGCGCGTGGCGCAGGTTCGAGCGCGTGGGTGATTATAATGGCGCGCCCGTTATCTCCGACTATGGCCACCACCCTACCGAGGTACGCGAGACGCTGAAAGCCGCGCGCGACGCGTTTCCGGACAAGCGACTCGTCCTGTGCTTCCAGCCGCACCAGCGTAACCGGACAAAACATCTGTTCGATGATTTCGTTGAAGCATTGAAAACGGCAGATGCTCTCGTATTGACGGAAATTTACGACGTCCCGGGTCGCGAGGAAGAAGAGGATCGCGATATGACGAGTGAGAAGTTACTGGAGGCGATCGGTCTGGGTGGCGTCCGGTCGTACGCCGCGAGGTTGGAGGATGCTGAAGCGCAATTGCGGAAGATCGTGACGCCTGGCGACGTCGTCATCGTGATGGGAGCGGGGACGATCGATCAGGTGGCACGCAGGTTGGTCCGTCCGTAGGGGCGGGAGCCTGCCCTGAGCGAGTGGAACGAGCCGAAGGGTCTCCTCGCCCTGCAGGGGATGGCGATGGGCGACTTCGTCTGCAACGGCACGGAATTGATTCTCATGATTGCGCCTCGCGGCATGTCCAGCAGGGCGGGGAGACCCGCCCCTACGGGGATACCATATGAAAATGCTTTCTCAAGAACAGATCGATTCGCTCGTCCGACAATTGTCGGGCGTTGTTCGCGACGAACCGATGTCCAAGCATACGAACTTCCGCATCGGAGGCCCGGCGCGATTGTATTTCGTTGCGAATGACGCGGATCATTTGGTCGGCGCAGTCCGCAATGCGCGCGACGCGGGCATCCCGTGGTTCGTTTTCGGCGGCGGGTCGAACCTCCTCGTTTCGGATGAGGGATATGAGGGCCTCGTGATCCAATCGGCGTTGCGCGGCCTGAAGGTTGACGGTGCCGGTGTCACCTGCGAGTCCGGGGTCATCACGGCCCTCGCGGCGCGCAAAGCCGCGGAAGCCGGTCTCACGGGTTTTGAGTGGGCCGTGGGTATTCCAGGAACGATCGGCGGAGCGTTATACGGCAACGCGGGATGTTTCGGAGGCGAAATGAAAGACGTCGTCGAGACCGTGGACGCGTATCGCGTTGTCGACGACGCGCGCGTCACGTATGCGAACGCGGAGTGCGGATTCGGATACCGCGAGTCGCGGTTCAAACGCGAGCCGCATGTGATCCTGAGCTGCACGTTGCGGCTCGCGACAGGTGATACAGCCGCCGCGCGCCGTTGCATGGACGAGATCATCGCCATGCGAAAGTCCAAACAGCCGCTCGAACAGTCAAGCGCCGGATGCGTGTTCAAGAATTTCGAATTCGCGGATGAGTCGCAACTCGACATCCTCCGGCGTTCCGTCGACGTCCCAGGGGCCATGTTGAAGAATAGGCGAATCTCCGCGGGCTGGCTCGTTGACCAGGTCGGGATGCTCGGGAAGACGATGGGCGGCATTCAGGTGAGTGACAGACACGGCAACTTCGTGGTCAACACGGGTGGCGGTCGCGCGCAGGACGTGATCTCACTCATGAGCCTCGTCAAAATGAAGGTCCGCGACGAGCTTGGTATCCTGCTGGAGGATGAGGTACAGTTAGTGGGGTTTTAAAATGGATTACGATTATGGTTTACGAATTACGAATGGGCTCACGAAATTACGAATTACAAATGCCTTTCCCAAGATATTCGTAATTTGTATTTTCGTGAGCCCATTCGTAATTCGTAAACCATTCGTATGCAAATCACCATCGAACCGAAAGGCATTGAGATCACGGACGCCATCCGGGCGTATGTGGAAGAAAAGTTCACGTCCCTCACCAAGTATGTGAACGGCATTGAGAAGATGGATATCGACATCGGTATGGAGTCGCATCATCACGTAAAGGGGAAAGTTCACATGTGTGCGGCGCATGTTTTCCTTCGCGGGAAGGATTTCTATGTGAAGAAGGAGGCCGAAGACTTATACAAGTCGATCGACAAGGTAAAAGACCACCTGCGGAACGAATTGGCGGAATGGAAGGACATGCATTTGAAGAAGCATCAAGGGGAGGAGAAGGGTTTGTAAAATTCGAAATTCCCCTCGGCTTCGCTCAGGGCAGGCTCCTGACGAATGACCAAACTCCTCATTGAGGAGTTTCGTCATTTGTTGTTTGAATTTCGTCATCTGAATCAGGACGGTCCAAATTGCTAGAATAGGCGGTCTGCGCTACCATCCGCGCACGATTCCTCGGTTCACTTGGAATGACAAGGTTTTCGACGTATGTCACTCACTAAAACAATTTTCGGTGATGCAAACGAGCGCGATTCCTCGCTTCGTTCGGGATGACAACCTCACCTCATTATGTCGCTGTTGAAAGCAGTATTTGGTGATGCGAACGAGCGTGAGATCAAGCGTTACTGGCCGCTCGTGCATCGTATCAGCGCCCTCGAATCTTCGTTCGAGGGGTTGAGTGATGACGGCTTGAAAAAGGTCATAGTCGAATTAAAGGAGCGTCTCGTCCGCGGCGAGACGACGGATACGATCCTTCCGGACGCGTTCGCGCTCGCGCGTGAAGCCACCAAGAGGTCGCTCAAACAGCGGCAGTATGACGTTCAGCTGCTCGGAGGCATCGCACTCCATAAGGGGATGATCGCGGAAATGCGCACGGGCGAGGGGAAAACGCTTACGGCCGTGGCGCCCGTCGTGTTGAACGCGTTGACCGGTAAAGGCGTACACCTGGTAACGGTCAACGACTACCTGGCGCGCCGCGATACGGTGTGGATGGGACAGGTGTACAACACGCTCGGTTTGACCGTGGGCTGTATCCAGCACGAAGGCGGCTACCTGTACGACCCCGCGTTCAAGCGCGAACCGGAACACGACGAGGAACGCGACGAGACGGGCTCGTTCCGTGTGGATATGGATTACCTGCGTCCGTGTTCCCGTCGGGAGGCCTACACGGCGGACATCACCTACGGTACGAACAACGAGTTCGGATTCGACTATCTGCGCGACAACATGGTGGGCCGTGTCGAGGAAATGGCCCAACGCGAACTCCATTACGCCATCGTGGACGAAGTGGACTCGATTCTCATCGACGAAGCGCGTACGCCGCTCATCATTTCCGGTCCGGCCGCCGAACCGGCGGAGCTGTACTATCGCTTCGCCGAACTCGTCCCGCGTCTCAATGAGAACGAAGACTATAAAGTGGATGAGAAGCATCGCGCAGCCACACTCACCGAAGCAGGGATCTCCAAGATGGAGGGCTGGTTGAACGTGGAGAATATGTACACGGCCACGGGTATGCGGATGGTGCACCATCTGGAACAGGCGCTGCGCGCGCATGCGCTCTACAAGAAGGATCGTGACTATGTGGTCAAGGACGGCGAGGTGGTGATCGTGGATGAGTTCACGGGCCGCTTGATGGTGGGCCGGCGGTACTCCGAGGGTTTGCACCAGGCCATTGAAGCCAAGGAGCGCGTGAACATTCAGCGCGAATCCATCACGCTCGCCACCATCACGTTCCAAAACTACTTCCGTTTGTACGAGAAGCTCGCCGGTATGACCGGAACCGCGGCTACGGAAGCCGAGGAATTCCACAAGATTTACAAGCTCGAGGTTCTCACCATTCCCACGAACAAGACCTCGCAGCGCCTCGACCTGCCGGACCGCATCTACAAGAGCGAAATCGGGAAGTTCCGCGCGGTCGTGGACGAGATTAAGCTGCGTCACGCCAAGGGCCAGCCCATGCTCGTTGGTACGGTCTCCATCGAAAAGAACGAACTGTTATCCGCCCTGCTGCACGAGTCCGGCGTGCCGCACGAAGTTTTGAACGCCAAGAACCATGAGCGAGAGGGCGCGATCATTGCGCAAGCCGGGCGTAAAGGTGCGGTCACTATTGCCACGAACATGGCGGGGCGCGGTGTGGATATCATTCTCGGCGGCAATCCGCCGGATGAGCATGAGGCAGGAGTCGTCCGCGACGTTGGAGGCCTTCATGTGATCGGAACCGAGCGTCACGAAAGCCGCCGCATCGACAACCAGCTGCGCGGCCGCGCCGGCCGTCAGGGAGATCCGGGTTCCACGCAGTTCTTCATTTCCTGCGAAGACGATCTCATGCGCATCTTCGGGTCCGAACGGATGAAGAACATGATGGAGATGCTGAAGGTTCCGGAAGACATGCCGATCGAGCACCGCATGCTCTCAAAGTCCATTGAATCTGCTCAGCACCGCGTGGAAGGCCATAACTTCGACATCAGAAAGCATCTCCTCGAATACGACGACGTGTTGAACAAACATCGCTCTGTGGTGTACCGCAAGCGCCGCGACGTTTTGGAGCTGTCGAAACAGCCCACGGTCGAAGGAGAGCGGCCGCTCAAGGGCAAAGTCCTCGAAGCTATCGAAGGCGAAGTGGAGCAGCTCGTGATGTTCCACACGGCTGCGGAAGAAGCGACGGCCTGGGATATACCGGCCGTTGAAAATGCGGTCAAGATCATGCTGCCACAGGGCGTGGACGTGTCGGGCTCGCTGACCATCGCGCGGACGGCTATCGAAGGAAAGATGGACCTCGCGGCACGGCGCACCGCGCTCATCGAAGCGATCATGGGGTTGGTGAAAGGCGCGTACGCGAAGATCGATGAACAGGTCGGCGACTCGGCGACCATGTCTGAAATCGAGAAAGCGGTGTTCATTCGCGCCATTGACGACGCATGGATTGACCATCTGGAGAACATCGACCACCTGCGGCACGGCATTGGTCTCCAAGGCTACGGCCAACGCGATCCGCTCGTGGAATACAAGCGCGAAGCCTTCCGTCTGTTTAACGAACTCATGGCCACGATCGGCCGCGCGGTTACGGCGACGATTTTGCGCGTTCAGGTCTCCAAAGAAGCGATGGCACAGGAATTGCAGCGGCAGCAACTCGCAGGCCCGATGGTTTTGTCCGGCCCCACCACCGAGGACCTGTCCGGTAGCGTGCAAAACGCGGCCAAGGGCATGTTCGAGAACGCGGGTCGGAACGATCCATGCCCGTGCGGAAGCGGGAAGAAGTTTAAGAAGTGCCACGGGGCGTAGATCGACACAAGGTCGCATTGTTGATACGCGGGATGTAACGCGAGGCTTCGCCAAACAACAACGCACATGACGCCGTTTGAGAAACTGCGCATTACCTGCTTCGGCGGGGGCACGGGCCTCCCGTCGCTCTTGAGCGGGTTGAAGAAGAACCCGTGGTTGGACGTGACGGCAGTCGTATCGATGTTCGATTCGGGCGGCAGCTCGGGAGTATTGCGCGATCGGTTCGGTATCTTGCCGCCCGGCGATATCTTGAAGTGCCTGCTCGCCC
>DATMXG010000068.1:0-6565 GCA_035561755.1 Methylomirabilis sp. (SeqCode) | reverse complement strand
CGCCACCAGACGGAACGGGACGTCGTAGTCTTGAACGGAGACGACGCGTACGGGAGGCAATGGATGACGGAAGCGCCGTCTCGCGTGCTGCCGTTCGGCTGGAAAAGGGGAGCGGCGCACATGAGGGGCACTGACATGGTCGTCCGGGCAGGCAAACGCGACGCACGGCTCATTCGAACGGATCAGTTGTCGCTCCTCGGACGCCACAACGCGATGAACGCGCTTGCCGCCGCCTTGGCGGCGCAGGCCGCCGGCGTGACCCTTGCCGACATCCGGTGCGGGATGCTGCGCTTCCAGCCGCTCGCCGACAGGCTTGAACCGGTGAGGACGGTTCGCGGCGTCCTCTATGTGAACGACACCTGTGCCACCACGCCAGACGGCACGATTGCGGCGATCAAGGCGCTCCGGAAGGACCACCGGCACATCTGGCTCATCGCGGGTGGCGCAGACAAGGAACTTGAATATCGGGAATTTGCGAAAGTCGTTTCAAAGCACCGTCCGCATCTCCACGTACTGCTCCTGCCGGGGGATGCGTCGCTGAAGATCCGACGGGAGTTATTGCGTGCACGCGTCCATCTTCACCCCGTGGCGAGCGTGGACGATGCCGTTATCACGGCTTCACGCCGTGCCGTCGCGGGCGACGCGGTCGTTCTCTCTCCGGGAGCAGCCAGTTTCAATCAATTCGCCAATGAATTTGAACGCGGGAAACAATTCATGAAGGCTGTTCGGCTGATCAGGGCATGAGGAGAGGCTTTCTCCTTGACTGAACCGACGGATATTTTATATGCTGCTAGCACTCGCCTGTATTGAGTGCTAATATGGATCCACGCCTTGCCGACATCCTTGTCCTGCTCGTTGAGGACTACATCCGAACGGCTGAACCCGTGGGTTCGCAGGCGCTCGTGAAGACGCACCGCCTTCATGTAAGTCCGGCCACGATACGCAACTGGTTTTCCGACCTCGAGGGCGAAGGGTACCTGCTTCAACCGCACACGTCCGCAGGACGCATCCCGTCCGAGTCCGCATTTCGTTGGTACGTGGACGAGAGGCTCGGGAAGCCCGAAATTCACGCGAACGACCGCGAACTCCTTCGTCATGCCGCAGAAAGCGCGGTTGATCCTGTGGACGCGGCAAAAGCGTGCGCGAGGGTCTGCTCCAGCGCCACGGGTACGGCGGCGGTGGTGGGGTCGAATCGTGCAGACAGTTACTATACGGGCTTGAGCGAGCTGTTCCGTCAGCCCGAATTCCACGACTGGTCGCGTGTGGTGTCTATGAGTTCCATCCTGGACCGTCTCGATGAACGCCTGAATCCGCTCCGGAGGAAGACGTTCGCGGAACCGATGGTCCTCCTCGGGGGCGATTGTCCGTTCGGGAGCGCATGCGGGAGCGTCATTCTCAGCCTGCCTGAAGGACTGGTGTTCGTGCTCCTCGGACCGATGCGCATGGATTACCGGAAGGCGCGTAATGCCGCTGCGGCGGTCGCTGATGTGGTTGCCCACTGATATGACGAAGACTCACATGCCAGAAGAACAACAGGATTCGGGAGACGGGGAGATTGCACAGCAGACCGTCCGCACGGAACCGGATCTGGAAACGGTCCAGCGGCAATGCGACGAGTACCTCGCAGGGTGGAAGCGCGCCCAGGCGGACTATGCGAATCTCATGAGAGAGACAGAACGTTCCAAGCAGGAATTCGCGAAGTTCGCAACGGAGCAGTCGCTTCTCAAGCTCCTTCCGGCAATCGACCAGTTCGAGGTTGCGATGCAGTTCACGCCGTCGCTCGATGGAGTCCCGGATAACGGACGTCGCACGTTCGAAACGTGGATTACTGGCCTCGAAGCAATCCGGTCACTTTGGACCGCATCCGCGAAGGAACTTGGCCTGGAACGGATATCCGCGACCGGTCTGCTTGATCCCTCTATCCACGAAGCGGTTGCGGAAGAATCGCATGAGTCCGTTCCCGCTGGGCACATCGTCCGCGCCACGCAGAACGGCTGGACCTTGAACGGCAAGCTTATCCGCCCTGCAAAAGTTCTCGTAAGCAAAGGCCCATTGGCATGACGCGCGACATTCGTCATTAGACATTAGAAATTAGTCATTTCACCGATATGCCTCTCATTCCATGGAAATCGTCGTTCGATCCATTTTCCGACATGAGCGATATTCTCCAGCAGTACCGGGGAATCGTTCCGCCGGTTGATATGTACCAAACAAGGGATGCGGTCGTCGTTGAAACTCCGCTCGCTGGGGTCGATCCCGATAAGGTGGATGTGGCGGTCGAGAACGGGATCCTCACGATCAAGGGAAGCATGGAAAAGAAAACGGAGGTGGACGAGAAGGATTACTACCGTAAGGAAGTTCGTTCCGGCAGCGTATTCCGGCAGGTTGCATTACCCACGCGTGTTGTAGAAGGAAAGGCGGAAGCGACACTTGAGAACGGTATGCTCAAGGTTCGCATCCCAATAGCGGCGGGTGCCGACACGAAAACGGTGAAGGTGAATGTGAAGAAGAACAAGTGATCAAGTTTGCATGGAGTGCGATTGCCGATTGCCGAAGCCTATACGCGACGAGACTGATTTTTTTCTACGGCGACTTATGAGCAAATAGGTTTCGGCAATCGGCAATCGCTCTCACGGGCTGGCTACTGCAATCGCGCTCTACAAATCTACGACTATCATCTGTATGCCAAAAATACTCGGAATCGACCTTGGAACGACCAACTCCTGCATGGCCGTGGTTGAAGGCGGGCTGCCGAAAGTGATCGAAAATGCGGAAGGTGCGCGCACCACGCCGAGCATCATCGCACGCGCGAAGACCGGTGAAATGCTCGTCGGCCTTCTCGCGAAGCGTCAGGCGGTCGTAAACCCGAAGAACACGTTTTTCTCCGTGAAGCGACTCATTGGCCGCCGTTGGGGTGACGCGGAGGTGCAACGCGACACGAAGTGGCTGCCCTACGCTCTGATCCAGAAAGGAGAGGGCGTTTGTATCCAGACGGCCGACAAAGACAAGACGTTTTCTCCGGAGGAACTTTCGGCGATGATTCTCCAGAAGCTGAAGACGGACGCGGAGGCGCGCTTGGGCGAGAAGATCACGGAAGCCGTGATCACGGTTCCTGCGTACTTCGACGACGCACAGCGCCAGGCCACGAAGGTGGCAGGTGAGATCGCCGGATTGAACGTACGCCGCATCATCAACGAGCCCACGGCCGCGGCGCTCGCCTACGGCTTCGACAGGAAAAAGGACGAAAAGATCGCGGTGTACGACCTGGGCGGCGGAACGTTCGACGTATCGGTGCTCGAAATCGCGTATGAGGCGGGCGAAGAGCAGAACACGGTTCAGGTGCGGGCAACGAACGGAGATACGCACCTGGGCGGCGATGACTTCGACCAGAAGATCATCTCGTGGATCGTGGACGAATTCCGCAAAACTGAGGGGATCGATCTGTCGAAGGACACACTCGCGCTCCAGCGTATCAAAGAGGCTGCAGAGAAGGCGAAGATCGAACTCTCCACGGCGCTTGAGACGGAAATCAACCAACCGTTCATCACGAGCGACGCGAACGGCCCGAAACATCTCCTCCTCAAGTTAACGCGCGCGAAACTCGAGGAACTCGTGGGTGACCTCGTGAAGCAGACGCTCGAACCGTGCAGGAAAGCGCTTCAGGACGCCAAGATGACGGTTGGAGACATCCATGAAGTGATATTGGTGGGCGGAATGACGCGTATGCCGCTCGTGCTGCAGGAGGTGGAGAAATTTTTCGGCAAAAAACCGAACGTATCCGTGAACCCTGATGAAGTCGTGGCGATCGGCGCAGCCGTGCAGGCCGGCAACCTCCAGGGCGACATCAAGGGCGAACTTTTGCTCCTCGACGTGACGCCGCTCTCTCTCGGCATCGAGACGCTCGGTGGGGTGATGACGAAAGTCATCGAACGGAACACCACCGTCCCCACGTCGAAAAGTCAGACGTTCTCGACGGCCGCAGACGGTCAGACGTCCGTGGAGGTGCATGTGCTCCAGGGAGAGCGGGAGATGGCAGGCGATAATCGTTCGCTCGGCCGCTTCACGCTGTCCGGCATCCCGCCGGCGCCGCGCGGCGTTCCGCAGGTTGAGGTCGCCTTCGACATCGACGCGAACGGCATCCTGTCCGTGAAGGCGCAGGACAAGGCCACGAATAAGGAACAGAAGATCACGATCACCGCATCCACGAACTTGTCGAAAGACGAAATTGAACGGATGAAGAAAGAAGCGGAAGCGAACGCCGAAGCGGATAAGAAACGGCGCGAGATTGTGGAGGTGCGGAACATGGCGGAGACCATGGTGTACACCACGGAGAAAATGCTGAAAGAGGCGGGGGACAAGGCGCCGGAAGCGGACCGCAAGGCAACGGAAGAAAAGCTTGAAGCCTTGAAAGCGGCTTTGAAGTCGGACGATGTTGATGCGCTGAAGAAAGCCGCCGACGAGCTCGCGACGACCGCTCAAAAAGTCGGCGCAGCTATGTACCAGGCCGATCAGGCGTCGAAGGGCTCGACGGAAGGGACGGGAGGTGTATCAGGCGAGGGAGCGGAGCCTGTGGAAGGGGATTTTACCCCGAAACCTTAACGATTCTACGGCTGACGGCATTGCCGTTTGCGGATACAATACTGGTCCTATGAAAAAGAACGGAAGTTCCCGTCGAGCAAAAAAACCGCCCGCAAAGCCCTCTACGCGTTCGCGGACGCCTGCGAAACGCGGGGTTCGGAGATCCGTTTCGGCTCCGACGATCCGGATCCCCGTTCACGTGCATCCGTACGGAACGGACATGCACCGCGACCTCGACTGGCACACGAAGAAGTTCCAGAAACTCACGCGAAGGCTTCCGGAAGACGGTCAGCGCACGGTCGAACGCGCGCTGCAGGTGTCCAAGGAGCGCCACGAGGGCCAGACGCGCCTTGGCGGCTCCCCGTACATCATCCATCCGCTCCGAATCGCGAATATCCTCATGGGAGAATGGAACGTTACGGATCCCTCCGTGGTTGGCGCGGCGCTGCTGCACGATGTGGTGGAAGACACGCAGACCACGATTAAAGAGGTGAAAGACCTCTTCGGCGACCAGATCGGGAAGCTCGTGGACGGCATGACCATGTGGAAGGGGAGTGAGACGTATGAGATCTACTGCAGGCGCGTGAGCCGCGGTCCGGAGACGCTTCGTCTCATCAAGTGCGCGGACGCACTCGACAACCTCCGTTCCTGGCACGAAACGGACGCATCGCCTGAAGGTCTCACGCTCTGGTGGCGGCAGGTGAACGATCACGTTCTCCCGATCGCCGATAACACCTTTCCGCAGGCAGCGACGACCATCCGTTCGCTCCTGCAGGATCGCTGGTTCCTGCGCATGGCGAACATGGAGTAATGGACGGGTTTATGCGCATCGGACGTGAACGATTTTCCACAGGAGGAATCGCGGCCATGGTCGCGAGCGTCATCCTGATCGCGATCGGCGCCGCGCTCGCTTGGAGGTTCGATGCCTGGTCGAATTTTCGCAGAATCTGGAATATCGCACCCACGGCCATCGGGGAGTCCGGAAAGGAATACCTTGTCCAGTCATCACTTCCGGAAGTGACGACGTCCACGAAGGACAATATCCCCGAGCTTCTGCTTGGCGCCTTTCAGTCCGGACGCCTATTCGAGGCGGGGTCATGGGAGATTCCTGGCCGTACCGATGCGAAACTCGTGTTCGCTTCCCCTACGGCAAGCGGCAAACAGGAATCGCTCGCCTGCGGGTTCATGGGGCATCCATATTGCGGCCTGTACGTGGTAACGCCTACGACCACGAGTCTTGCGGCGTGGGGCGATGCGTTAACGGGATTTTCGGCCATTGAACGCTTCTCGGACGCCAACCACGTGATTATAGGTTTGGCTTGGTCGTTCTGGAATTATTCAAACGTCGTTCATAAGCAGATCAACCTCACAACGGGCGAATCAGTTCCTCTTGTCAGCATGGAATTGGATATCACCGACACCTCCGCTGAACTCCAGGTAAGTTCGCGCGGACGGTTCCTCGCGTTGAAGATTCTCGGCGAACTCGACAAGTCGCGGTTGCTTCCTGTGTCCGTGACCGTGAACGACGAAGAAGACCATACGGTGTACGCGATGCCTGCGAATGAGGTCAAACGCCTCTCCGCTGCGGCCGCAGCAGGGGAGAGTCGAGTGCAGCCCATCCTCATCCTGCCGTCCGAACGCGATCTCGATTCTGCCAAGATTCACGTGCAGCTCTACGGCATATCGTATGAACTGGATATGGATGCGGCGAAGCTGACAGCCCTGTCCAGCTTTTAATTGAACCGACAGACGACCATGGCACGCGATTACTACGAGGTCCTTGGCGTTCCGAAGAACGCCAGTCAGGACGACGTGAAGAAAGCCTTCCGCAAGAAGGCGCATGAACTCCACCCGGACAAGGGCGGAGATGCGGAGGCGTTCAAGCGCGTGAATGAGGCGTACCAGGTGCTCGGAGACGAGAAGCAGCGTGCCGCCTACGACCGGTTCGGACACGCGGCGTTCCAGGGAGGCGCGGGGCCGTCGGGCT
>DATMXG010000067.1:0-5486 GCA_035561755.1 Methylomirabilis sp. (SeqCode) | reverse complement strand
GCGAGGGAGGAGGCGTTCGTCTCACCACGACGCCTCCTCCCTCCAAAGAACTCGGGCAGGACATTCTCGTCCTGCCCCTCCAATCGAGTCCATTAGGAAACTGCCTAGTGCGCTCAGAGGAGGAAGCATGAACATCGAAACATTCAAGAAGGCCAAGATCGAGTTCGTCTGCGGTGGCGAGGGCACCTGCGTGCCCGAGATGCCGCGCGTGACGGACGTCCTGTTCGCCCTGCGGTTGTCGGACGAGGAGCTGTACTACAGCTTCTGCCTGGCGAACCACCAGGTCTACATCGCAAACGTCCACCTCGTAGCGGCCGCGATCGGCTTCGAGGTAACGTCCGAGCAGCGCGACTTCATGGAGGTGTGCCGGATCATCGCCCGTGCGATCCTCGACCTCTGTCCCGAGCACGTGCGCTGCCTCTTCGACTCCGGATACGTGCAGGCGAAGCGGCTCGCCGGCGAGGAGGTCAACACCCAGGTGGACCGCCACACGCTCCGCGAGAACTGCGGCTGCAGGCGCTGCAGGCAGAAGATGGAGGAGGAGCGGTCCGTCCGCTACTGAACTCCAACGCATCCGCGCGATTCGTACCTTGAGCTCCCCCGGCACACACTCGTGCGCCGGGACCTCAACCTGATCCATGAAGCAATTCGTGCATCGCGTTGAGGAAACAAATACATTCCGCCCGTGACCGGTCACGGATGCGGCACTGTCTGGGAACTGTCCCCGTCAAACGGGACACGACTCTCCCCGAGTCCCCAGAGAGATGCTGCATCCATGATCTGCCAGGGGCGTCCCTCGCTTCGCTCGGGATGACAAGTAATAAGAAAAGCGCCATACAGCGCTCTTTTTCGTTTTTTCGTACATACTCCACCAAGCGTCATCCCGAGCGAGTCGCCGCGTGAAGGTTGTACGGGCGCGAGGTCACCTGGCGACGAGCGAGGGACCCCTGCACGCTACAAGCGCTTTCAGCAGCAGGCGGTTACCCGACTTCACTGACTCTGGGTTGGCATTTTCGAAGAGTTGCGAAGGATGAAACCACGAGCCAGTGAAGGCGGGTAACTGCGTTTCTTTCACGAGGTTGGTGGCGCGCAGGGGTCCCTCGCTCGTCGCTAGGTCATTCGTTAGTCCTGCAACCTTCACGCGGCGACTCACTCGGGATGACGCGTTGTGGGGGGCGGCCCTCGGTCGTGATGATAATAAAGGGAGGCGCTTCCATGCGCCCCCCTTTTTTTCATGCTGGGTTTTATCGTGCGTATTCGACCACCCGTTTCTCGCGAATCAGCGTGACGCGGATTTCGCCCGGGTGTTTGAGTTCGGCTTCGATCTTCTGCGCGATGTCGCGCGCGGTTTTCTCGGCGGCCAGGTCGTCCATCTGCGTAGGATTGACGAAGACGCGGATCTCGCGACCGGCCTGGATGGCATACACCTTCTCAACGCCGGGGAAGGACGAGGCCGCGGCTTCGAGTTCCTCGAGGCGCTTCACGTAGAACTCGAGCGAATCTTTGCGCGCGCCCGGCCGTGCGCCGGAGATCGCGTCCGCGGCTTTGACGATGACCGCTTCGACCGTCTTCGGCTTGTCCTCGTGGTGGCCAATGGACTGATAGCAGATTTCCTCCGGAAACCCGAACTTCTTCATGATCTGGTAGCCGAGCTCCGGGTGGCCGCCCTGCATGTCGTGATCCACGGCTTTGCCAATGTCGTGGAAGAGCCCGCCTTTCCGGCACACGTTCACGTCTGCGCCAAGCTCCTCGGCCATGAGCGTGGAGATCTTCGCGACCTCCATGGAGTGCTGGAGCGCGTTCTGGCCGTACGAAGTGCGATACTTCAACCGGCCGAGAATCTGGATGAGCTTGGGATCGATGCCCGCCATGCTGATACCAAGCTCGTAGAGCGCGTCTTCGCCCGCTTTCTTGATATCGATCGCGAGATCGCGCTTTGCCTCATCCACAGCTTCCTCGATGCGCCCCGGATGGATGCGCCCGTCCTGGAGGAGCTTGGAGAGGGCGCGCTTCGCCACCTGTCGCCGGATGGGCGAGAAGCCGCTGATCGTAATCATACCAGGCGTGTCATCTACCACGAGCTCGCAGCCCGTGAGAGACTCAATCGCCTTGATGTTACGCCCTTCCTTGCCGATCACGCGGCCCTTCATGTCGTCCGACGGCAATTCCACATACGATGTGAGCGTTTCGTGCGCGTGGCTTGAGGCCTGGCGCTGCACGGACACCGCGATGATGTTTCGCGCCTTCTTGTCGATCTCATCCTGGCTCATCTCGTCCAGCTTCCGCATGCGGGAGAGGATCGTGTCTTCGTGCTGCTCTTCCACGAGTTTCATGATGCGCTCAATCGCGTCATCGCGGCGGAGCCCTGCGACTTCCTCGAGCTTCGCGACCTCTTCGACCTTCAACGCTTCCACCTCTTTCAACCGAGCCTCGGTCTTCGTAAGGTCGGCTTCAAGCTTCTTCTTCGTTTCATCAACCTCCAGGAGCTTCGTGCCGAACGCATTCTCGCGCTCCACGAGCGATGCCTGCTGCCGCTTCACGTCTTCGAGCGCTTTCTTCTCTTCGAGACGCGCTTCTTCCAAAATCTTGACCGCTTTATCTTTGGCGCGCAGGAGCACATCCTGCTCCTTCGCTTCGGCCTTCTTGACGACGTCGGCGGCCTTGGCTTCGGCGCTTGCCACGTCGCTCTTCCCTTTCTGATCCCGAACGGCCCAACCGATGGCGAGCCCAACGGCTGCGCCGATCACGGCAATAAGAATCGTGGACATACATTAGATGTCCGCTCCGTTCTGCAAAGGTGTCCCTGCTTCGTCGGGACCGCCTCGCCTGCATGCAGGCGGGACCTCGGTCTTCAGTGTGTCTCGCGTGAAGCCACGCACCTGGAACATCCGCCGGCCAATCGTTATGACAGTGGAAGAACCGACTCGGACATCCGATGGGCCTCTGCATCCGGAACGGCCTGAATCATTAGTCGGTACATCAAGGTTAGCAGGCCATTGCCGTTTTGGGAAGACTGATTCCAGAACAGAGTGGAGCCTTCCGGAAGATTACGGATTACGTCCCTCGCTTCGCTCGGGATGACAATCTTATTGCGAGCAATTGTCATCCCGAGCGAAGCGAGGGACGCAATCCGTAACCAACAGGATCATATAGACCGTTTGTAGAACGTTCTTGTACCATCCTGATCATGAAGCAGTTCACCATCCTCTTCTTCGGCGATATCGTCGGCAAAATCGGCCGAACCGCGCTCACAAAGGTCCTCCCGGACATGAAGCGACGCTTTTCGCCGGACCTCACCATCGCGAACGTCGAGAATCTCACGCACGGTGCAGGCATCGGCCCGAAACAGCTTCAGGAACTCGCGGATGCGGGCGTGGACGCATTCACCTCCGGAAACCACGTGTGGGACAATCCGGACGGGCTCCCCCTGATGGACGATGACGCATGGTCCGCGAGACTCATCCGGCCCGCGAACATGCGCCGCGGGGATCCGGGTCGGGGGTCCGTGATCTATAAAACGACGACCGGGACGAAGATCCTCCTCGTGAACCTCATGGGCCAGGTGCTTTACCCTGAAACGATCGAGCCTCCGTTCCTGGCGCTGGATACGCTGCTCGCCGCACACCAAGCGGACGAGCCGGACCTCGTGTTCGTGGACTTCCACGCCGAGACCACGGCGGAAAAAGAGGCCATGGGCCACTATGCGGACGGCCGGGTGGCGGCCCTCGTGGGTAGCCACACCCATGTGCCAACGGCAGACGCCAAAATCCTTCCGGGCGGAACCGCGTACTGCACAGACGTGGGGAGGGTGGGAGGGTACGATACAGTGATCGGATTTGAGAAACAGAGCGTGGTTAAGCGGTTTTTAATGGGCGGGACTCTCTCATATGACATCCCAACACACGGCCTGGCCGAAGTGAACGGCATCGTGATTCACGCAGACCTGGACACGGGCTTGACCGTCGGGCTTGACCGAATCCGTGAAATTGTTGAGTGCTGAGCCGATTGCGGGTATCCTGTAGGCATGAATCGCGGCCCAGCACGGCCGCAGACGCATATGAACAAAGCAGAACTCATCTCCATCGTCTCCGAAAAAGTCGGAGTTACGAAGAAACAGGCCGAAGACATGGTCGAGACTTTCGTGAGCACAGTCACGGAAACGCTCCAGAAGGGCGGCGAAGTGACAATCGCAGGGTTCGGCTCGTTCATGGCGAAGCAGCGCAAAGGACGCACGGGCGTGAATCCGCAGAACCCCACGGAGAAAATCCAAATCCCGTCCGTGACGGTTCCGAAGTTCAAGGCGGGCAAGGGGTTGAAAGATGCGCTCAAGAAACCGAAGGCGGCTGCAGCGTCCGAGCCGTCTCCCATGCCTCCAGCTCCGGCGATGTAACGAACACGCAACACATACAAGCCCCGGTGATAAACCGGGGTTCTTGTTTTTCCGCAGTCATGCGAGCCGAACTGTTGCAGCAATCGGCGCCCGATTCCGATTGCCCCCTCGGCATCGCTCGGAGCAGGCTTTTGCCGAAGCCTATATGCTCAAAGTTCTCAATGACGCCGAGCATGTATACACGACATGGTATGATTGACGCGTTATGCCCGTAGACTCCAACGCTGGCTTCAGTGCCATCCTTGCCCAGGCGGCCGCCGAACAGGCCTCCGACATCCACCTCATGGCGGGGCAGCCGCCCATCTTTCGGCTTCACGGCAAACTGAAGCGAATCGACGCACTGCCGGTGTACACAAAGGAAGCGCTCCTCGCGCACCTTGACGAGGCGCTCCCCCCAGAGCTCCAGGCGCGCTACCGCGCGGAACGCGAACTCGACACTTCGCTCGTCCTTGCGAGCGGCGAGCGGTTCCGCGTGAATGCGTTCTGGGAGAAGGGCAACCCGTCCGTCGCCATCCGCTTCATTCCGGCCGTAATCCCGTCCATGGACGACCTCCTGGCACCCGAAGCAGCGTACGACTTCGTGAACATGAACAACGGCCTCGTATGTGTCACGGGCCCCACCGGGGCAGGCAAGAGCACGCTCCTCGCGTCCATGATCAATCACATCAATACCACGCGGAAGGAGCACATCATCACGCTCGAAGACCCGATCGAATTCCTCTACACCTCGGATCAGAGCATCATCGCGCAGCGCGAGATGGGGAGCGACTTCCTCTCGTTCCCGGCCGGATTGAAGCACGTGCTCCGCCAGGACCCGAACATCGTGCTCGTGGGCGAAATGCGGGACCTAGAGACGATATCGGCCACGATCACGCTCGCCGAAACCGGCCACCTCGTGTTCACCACACTCCACACGAACAGCGCGTCCGAAACCATCGACCGCATCGTAGACTCGTTCCCGGCAAGCCAACAGTCGCAAATCCGCCTGCAGCTGGCCGTGGTGCTGCGCGGCATCATCTCCCAGATCCTCCTGCCGCGCACGGACGAAACGCGCATCGCCGCGCACGAAGTGCTCGTGAACAACGTGGCGATCGCC
>DATMXG010000066.1:0-8383 GCA_035561755.1 Methylomirabilis sp. (SeqCode) | reverse complement strand
TGCTGTAGCCAAGGTCGATGGCCTTGGCGAGCGTCATCTCGCGCGCATCGGGCCGGAGCCGCGGGCGATCGTCATCGTCATCGTCGTCTTGGTTGTTCCGACGGCGGCGCTGCGTACGTTCGCGGTCGAGCACCGTGGTGCACTCGCGGTCGTGAATCCCGCCGCCGAACACCACCACCCTGATTTCGTCCTTGAAGTCGAACTTGTCGTCGTCCTTCAGGCGCTTCAGGTGTTCGTCCACCTTGGCTTCGATCTCGGCCTGGCTCCGCCCTGCCCGCTCCATCGCCGAAACGGTGGAGAGGATGGTGGAGTCGAAGGCCTCGTTCAGGAGGTCGTGGAGCTTGTCGGCGTCGAAGCCGGTGAACCCGGCGAGGGAGTTTGCGAGCACGCGCGGGCTCTGGAGGCCGGTGGCGGCGAAAATGCCGCCTGCCGACGTGAGCCAGTGGGCCGCGGTGCCGGTGCCGAGGAATCCTTTCAGCTCGCGTCCGATGGCCTGGAAGGGGCCGGTCTCGGCGAGCTCCACGCCCAGCTTGCGGGCGAGTTTCTCGGCGATGATTTTTCCGGCGCGCCATCGCAGGTCGGGGTCGGTTGCGAGATCAGGGGTCGGTAGAGGCATCGTCATGACGATTCCTTTCTTTCGTTGTTCAGAGTTTCGTTGTCGAATCTGCGCGTTTTCGGGCTATGATTGGCACGAAAACAAGGTACAAAAATACCATAAAATAGTCATTTTGTCAATGGAGCTTGACGTGGCGTAATACGGGCGTTGAGCTTGTCGTTATGTATGCTCAACCTAGCTACGTTTTTAGGTTTTGAGGTTTAGAAACCTGATAACCAATAATACTCAGCTCGATATTCTCCCTAGTCGCTTCTTGATCCTCACGAGGCCGCTCACAAATCCCCAGCCATGCATCCAGAGCGAGAGCGCGCTTCTGCGCGACGGGTCGCGGTGCTCGATCCAGGAGACGGGTATTTCCGCGACGGCGAGACCGGACTTCGCCGTTCGCGCGATGAGTTCGGAGTCGAACATCCAGCCCGTTTCTTCGCAGTGCGACACGACGTCGCGGACGAGTCGCGCTGATGCGGCTTTGAATCCGCACTGCGCATCCTGCACGGGGAGACGCAGGATACGTCGTTGAAGGACGCGGTACGCGCGAGAGGCGAGTTCGCGCGAAGCCTTCCGCTCCACGTCTGCGCCCGGCAGGAAGCGCGAACCGCACACGAGGTCCGCCTCTCCGTTCAGGATCGGACGGACAAGCGCAGGGAGCGCGTTTAAGTTCGCGGCGAGGTCCGCGTCTACAAAGACGAAGACATCGGCGTCCTCGCGATGCGCGAGCCAGGACGTGGCAACCGCGAGGCCTTTACCGGGAGTGGTGGTGGTGATGAGTGAGTTCTTGCGGTTGGACGCGTGGGGATGCTGTTCGATGAACCGGCGGGCAACGTCGCTCGTGCCATCTGAACTCCCGTTGTCCACGACTTCAATCGTCACGTCGTGATCGGAAAGCAGATGCGCACACGCATCTCCAAGCGTCGCGAGTGATCGTTCGATGATCGACGCTTCGTTCCAGCAGGGGATGGTGATAAGGATGCGGGACATGGTTCGATTGCCGAAGCCTATAGGTAAACAGTCAAATTCTTGCTTATGGTAAATTCTTGCTTGTAGGTTTCGGCAATCGGCAATCGTCATTGACTACGCGCTATCGGCTAACTTCATACGCCGCAGTCGTCTCGTTCCGTGCCAATTCTCTGAATCTCGCATCCGCACGAAGCGCCGCATCAAAGTCCGGATGCCGTTTCGTGGTCACGAAGACGAAGCGCGATTGGGTGCGTTCCGCGATTACGTCCCACGCGGTGGACGTGGCGAGTCCGACCGTGAGGTCGCGGACCTGGTCGGACAGTGTGGAGCTCGCCTCGTGGAGGAACGTCGGATCGAGACCGGAAATGTAGCGCAGCCGGTCGTCCGCGGCGAACAGGAGGGGGAACTCGTCCCAGTCCGAGTGGAACACGCGGTCGCCAGGGCGCGCCCGCTCGGTTACGGCGGAAAAGGTGTTGCGGTACGCATCGAACGGCTTCGCGCCTTCCTGTCGAAGCGACGACCACGGGAGAATGGCGTGGTGGATCATGAGCGCGAGTCCGACGATGGAGAGGAACGGGACGATAATCCGTCGGCCGAGCGGGGAGAGGTCGTTCCGCATGCCGATGAGCTCGTTGTTCAGCCGACGCGCGTCCACGAACTGCCACAGACTCGCGAGCCAGAGCACGAGCGCAGGGACGAGGTACTCGATGAAGCGGCGGCTTTTCAGGGTCAGAGCGAGCGTGAGCGCGACGGGGAGGGCGAGGGCGATGGAGAGACGCATGCGGTCGAAGGTTCGGTTGTCGGGCATCCCCTCGGTTTCACTCGGGGCAGGCTCTTGCCGGGTGTCGGGGGCAGATCCAACAACCGCGTTCGAAACGATAAGCCCCAGAGCCCCCAATAATCCCGCGATTACGAGCGGCGCGAGTTCGGTGAAGAGCGCGCCCAAGTTTGCCGGCAGCCATTCTCTCCCTTGAATGATTCCGGCCGACGGCGCGAGGCCGGCCTTGAACACCTGCACCCACAGGAACTGGATGATCTCGAGGCGGTTCGGGTGGAGGAGGACGCCGAACGCGATGCCCGTGAGGAGGGCGCGGAAGGCACGCCATGGAGCATCGCGGAGCGCGATTATCCACGGATCGCTTTCGATGAACCGCCGTGCGATCACGTCGCCCGCGAGCATCGCGGCCGCCGCGGCGATCGCGATCACCCATCCGCCATGGGAGAGGGCGAACAGCGCGCCGGCGAGAAAAGCCGTCATCGGACGTCGGAGCGCCATTGCGCCCAGCACCACCACGAACGCGCCGACTGCGAGCGGGGAGGCTTTGGCGAGGAGGAGCCGGAACGACAAGTCGGGGATGAGGAGCGCGAGCGCGGTCCAGATCCACGCGCGCGTCACGCCGAGCGCGCGCAGAACCGTCCAGAGACACACGGCCGCGAGCGTGGCGAGGAACGGCGCCATGAGCTGCGTACCCCAGAGTTCCGCGTTGGCCACACGGAAGGCGTCGAGGGCGGCGATCGCGGGCCCGAGGATGAGGTGGAACAGGTAGTGGTGGTCCGCGAAGGAGCGCCCGAGCGAGGTGAGATCAAGCCACGGGAAGGAATGGAGGGGCCCCCAGTCCAGCATCAACCTTGCTACATGCGCGTGGTAGAAGGCGTCCGGGTCGGCGAAACGACCCCACGGAGTGAGGACGGCGAACCAGGCGAGGGAAGCGAGGCCGACTATCGAGCCCTCATGTTGCTTCAACCACGGTGACATGGGGAAAGGATACAATGACGAAATTCGAATGACGAATGACGAAGCGGACGGATCACGACGTTTCGTCATTCGTCATTCGAATTTCGTCATTACGAATAATCCCCCTCACGGGTCCTGAACGCCTGTTCGCGTTCAAGAAGATGAGGGGGATTCGTCGCTTCGCAAGGAGCGACCTTGCGGGCGAATCCGTCCCATGTCATCGCCAAGCATGGTGGCGACAATACGAGGCGGTAAAGTGCTATGCGTCGACGCTGTCCGCTTCGCTCGGGGTAACAACGATTCTACCGTTTGCCCGAACAGTGAGGCGTCATTGTCATCCCGAGCGAAGCGATGGATCGGCCGTTCTATTCGTCCGGCCGCGTGAAGCGCTTCATGGAAGCGGCTCACGCGGATGGAAGAATGAAATGCCCCGCCTGTATGCGGGCGGGGATGCTGATTAACCAATTCTTCCGAACGATAGGTCGGAGTTTGTAGTAACATCGCTCGACATGGCGGGTTTGTTATTTCGAGCGAAGCGTGGAGCGCGAGTCATGCACATTTTTTACGCGAGTCGTTGTGATGCGTCAACACGCGTTAGTGGATAACTGTCGTCGTCATCGTCCGTGGAGGTCGCGCAATGACTCCTTCGGCGGTGCGTGGTGGATACCCGTTGTGTTCGTCGCGTCTGCGTTTACGGAAGCGTCGCGTCCGTTGCATCGGCAGGCGGGGTGCTGTCCGGTTTTTCTTCGACCGGCCACAAATTCAATTCACGCAACGTTTTGTCCGTGAGGTCTTCCGCGTCCATCACGTCCAACATCTCCTCGAGGATGAGGTGGTTGATGAGCGCCGTCCGGCATTCGGGCTTGGTCATGAGACCGCCACGGTCGTTGTAGCAAAGCACTTTCAGTTCTTCAGGGGAGGCCATAGGAAAAGTGTAGCAGGGGTTCGAAAGAAGATACAAACATCGGGTCACGCGGGGCGTGAGCGTCTCTTTTTCAGAAGCCGCTCCTTTTGCGCTCGTGTCCATCCCTTGATCTTTGCCTCCCGCTTCCTCGCGGCAGACTCTGTACTGGCCCGTGCAGACCACACAAGCGCCACGGGCCTGCGGGCCCTCGTATACTTCGCACCGGTCCCGTCGTTATGTTTCTCGATGCGAGTCTGAACGTCTTTCGTGATGCCCGTATACAGCGTTCCATCGGTGCAACGGAGCATGTAGATGGACCAGGGGGACATATGCGATGCGTGTAGCGTAACCCTTCGATGTTCATCAGGGAAACGGTTCATGGGTTGGTATGCGTAATGTTATCTTGACGTGAGGACTGTCCGAACGTACCATCGCGCAACATAACCACTCCACGGAGAGGTGGCAGAGTGGTCGAATGCACCGGACTCGAAATCCGGAGTAGCCGCAAGGTTACCGTGAGTTCGAATCTCACCCTCTCCGCCATGACAATTTCGTATCGTGCAACCCATTTGCCTCGACATGTGCGGGATCTGTGCGGTATGAGTTGGAACCAACAAAACGGCCCGAAAGGGTCGTTTTGTAATAGCCCGTACTTTTAATCATTCTGGTGCAGCTTTCGATACCAACGAACGGCCGCTTCGAACATTGGTTGATAGTGTGGATACGTGACGTACTTTACGACTTCTTCTGGCGTAACGAATAATCGTTCATGGATTGCGCCTTTGTCAGGATCTGGCTGTTGCGGGTCAACACGTTCCACTAAAGCCGCATACCGAAGTTGGTAATAGGGCGAGTTCTTGTCTCCAAGCACTTCTTGGTACCCGATCATGCCACATTTGCCGATCCGGACCGTCGTTTCTTCATAGACTTCACGCATCAACGTCTGGTTTGGCGTTTCTCCAGGTTCTGGTGTGCCGCCAGGGATGTTCCATGCCTTGCCTTGTTGTCGCAGAAGCAGAATACGACCCGCATCATCAAAACAGACACCGTATGTCTGAGTGACAGGATGTAGTCCTTCGGGGCTATTTCCTTTACGCCAAATGTAGTTGATCATCGCAGTCCAGAATTATACCTTCCGATATCTCGTCGTCCTTCCCTGTCCGATGCGCTCAGCTTTCTTTAGACGCATCAAAACATCCAACGCCTGGGAAACCGTTGGCCGTGCGACTCCAGTCGCCTTCGTGATGTCGCCGGGAGTTGCCTCGGGAACGGATGCGAGATACATCCAGACAGCGAGCTGCTTGGGAGATAGGAGCCGTTCGATATTTTCATGGGACAAGAGCTCAATAGCTCGTTTCGCTTGCTCAAGCGAGATCGTCAGGAAAAACTCCAGCCATGCCATGATGTCTTCATGGTCAGTGTTCAGTGTCTTCTGGCTCTTTCTAAGCGCAAGGTAGTAGTCGGTCTTATAGTCCTCGATGATTTTCTCATGCGAGACGTACGGTACATATTCGTAGCCGGCTTTCAGCATGAGTAGGTTCGTGAGGATGCGCGCAAGACGCCCATTGCCGTCTTGGAACGGATGGATGGCGAGGAACTCTACCAGAAAATTTCCGATGACGAGCAAGGGATGGATTTCCTTCTGCGCGAAGGCCCCCGTCGTCCAGATCATGAGCTCTTGCATCTTCTTTGGCGTCAAATACGCAGGCGTCGTCTCAAATACGACGCCGACGGATTTGCCGGATTCGTCGAACATCTCGACGGAGTTTTCTGTCTTTTTATATTCGCCGCGATGACGCTCGTCTTTCGAGACGTATTTCAGCAATTCTTTATGGAGATGTTTGATGGCGCTTTCGTTGAAAGGGGTTTGTTTCCATCCGTAGAAAATGTTATCTAACAACTCGTAATATCCCCTTACTTCTTGCTGATCACGATCGGCGAATTTGTTGACGATAAGACCACGCATCAGCTTCTCAACGTCCTCATCCAAAAGCCTGGCGCCTTCAATACGAGTTGACGCGCCCGCAGACGTAATCAGTACCGAGCGTTTCAACCGCTTCAGAACTTGCGGATTAAGAGACGCCCCTCCAACCCAACGGCCCTTCAGTTCATCAATTTGATTGATGAGAGACCAGAGGTTTTGAGGGATATTTTTAATCCGTGGATTAGGGTGGTAGACGCTTAATCTCATAGGTTACTTATATGAGATTATATGAGATACGATCTTGCAAGTCAAGGCGCGTTGTCAATTTCGCGTCTGTCTGCACCCGATATGCTATTTTATACCCACGTATGACGCGACATCCTGATCTGCCGTATCAAGCCAATACCCTTCCAGAGCAGCCTCCTTCGTCACTGATCGAGCGGATCAACGTGCTTGATCCAACGAAAGAGGTTTTAACAACGAAGGAAGAGTATGATGCCGCCAAAGCATTTAATACGAGCGCTCTCGCGAATTACCCGGATGGTCAGCGGCTCGTCGTTCTGGATCATCTGAATAATGAACCCATCGTGGCGACGGCCGGTGAGTTACGCAGGGAGCTTACATGGATGGAGGATCCTGAACGCGGACGACACCACGGTGGGACATATAATTTCTCTGTGTTGAGCGATGATGTTGATGCGTGGTTTGCGACCGAGAATGCACGGATCCAACGGAATCTTGATCGCTACTTGGAAGATCTTGCACCATATGCAGAAGATCAGGAGATCTGGTTTTGCCATCCGAATGAGTGGGGTTCGCCGGACGACATTTATCATTCCACCGCAGGAAAACAACGAGCTTTTCTTACAGCGCACTATGATAGGGCGTATGACGCAACGCTAGCGCGCGTAGGAGGCATTCGGATCCTCTCGACGGATCCATCGTTCGACCCCGCCAAATTTTACAAAGAAAACACGGAAGGATTCCGCGAGATGCTCGAGGGTGTCGTTGAGGACGTAAACAGGAGAGGCGGTCATGCGCTTGCAGGAGAAGAACCAATGGCGCATCACGCGCTCGCTTCAAAAGCCCCTTCGGAGATCGTTTCACCGTACGATGCTGCGTGGGGCAAGCTTGGCGAAATGGAATACAAAGGTCCGACCGAGAAAGAATTCAAACGTGCGCGTGAGGACAACCTCAAACAGCTCGCGAAGTATGCGGATGATGAAAAGCTCGTCGTTGTGTTCGGGAGCCATCTTGAGCCCGTGGTTGCAACGGCGGGGGAGTTGCGACGCGAACTCTATCAGATGGCCGATCCGGAGAAGGGTCGTCGTCATGGGATGCCGTACCATCTCTTTGTCCGCAGTAATGATCCGGGAGCATACCTCGCGGAAGACCGTGCGCATCTTGAAAAAAGTCGGGATCATCAGCTGAAAAAACTCGCACCATACGCCGATGAACAGCTCCTGTGGTACGCGTATCCGAATCGATTTCACTCCCCGAACGATATTCATCAGGGCACGGCAGGCAGTCTTCGACAGATGCTCGCGCACTACGATCACAACATGGATGACCACATCAATCATGGAGGAGGGATCAACGTCATCTCGACCGATCCGGCATTTGATCCCGTTGCCTATTTTGAGCGGAACAGACAGTTGCATTCTGAGATGGTCCAACAGGTCGTGGGCAAGGTCTCTACAGGCCAAGAGATCAAGGGCGAATTGATCTCCGGCTTGAGCGCGTTGGATGATGCCGCATCCGTGCAGATCCTGTACCCGAAGCAGCGTCCATTGCACATGTCGGTGAAGGACGCGCGGACATTTCTCTCCCACCTTTCAACACGAGATATTGAAGAAGAAGGGGTCCCACTCGTGGAATCCGTTGACGCGACTGAACCAATGGGGCCCCGCGCGCTTCCGGCACACGATGAGACGGTGGACTAATATGTCGGTACAAAAAAAGAGCGCACCCGGGACGAGAGCGGGTGCGCTCTTGTCGCGGGTGCGTGGAGTGGCGGGTCAGCGCATTGACGGAAAGAAGTACCCGAGGGATGCCCGTTCCGGGAACGGGATCTCGACGCACGGGGGCACTTTTTCATTCTCCTGCTTCGGCGAACGGATCAGCCACGCGGGTGGCGGAGGGTCATTCGACACCATGTAGCACGTGGGCTTCATGTGGATCGGCGGCGCCTTCGGCGACGGTCGCTCGTCCGCGTGCGGACCAGCGCTCAAGTTCCCTTTTGCGGGA
>DATMXG010000065.1:0-3559 GCA_035561755.1 Methylomirabilis sp. (SeqCode) | reverse complement strand
GACCGGGGCCGGAGAAGTTCCCGTGGGGGATGGTGCGGGAGCAGGAGCCGGCGACGGTGCCTCCGCCGTGGGCGCGGTCGTCGTAGCGGTCCCTCCGGACGGAGCAACCGACGATGTGGACGTGGCACTGGGCGGCGGGAGTGACCCTGGAGTGTACGTCGTGGTCGACGTTGAAACCGTGGCCGTCCCCGTGGGGCTGTCAGCCGCAGTCGGCGTGTACTGGATGGTCTGGGTTGCCGTGGTCGTATTCCCTGCCGCGTCCGTTGACGTGACCGTGACCGTGTTCGCGCCAGACTTGAGCGCTACGGTCGCACTCCATGCTCCATCCGCGCCCACCGCGGTCTTCACGCCATTCACCATCACCGAGGATCCGGGTTCGGCCTTGCCGGAGATTACCGTGTTGGATCCCGTAACCGTTGCGCCATCAAAAGCATTCACTTCGAGCCGCGGCGCACTTGTGTCCTTCACGACCGTAACCTTCGTGGGGAACGAGAACCGGAATCCCGCATTCGCCGCACGGAGCACGAAGACCGTGCTTCCCTCGCCCACCGGCACGTCCGGAAACGTGAACTCGCCCTTGTCGTTCGCATTTACGGTGAAGAGCGAATTGCCTTTCCCGTCGAAGAGGATCACGCCCATGCGGGGTGCAGCTTTGCCGGAGAGCGTGACCTTTGGGTCTTTCGTGGACGTGGGCGGATCCGTGAGCACGGGCCGCGCGGTGTAACAGACGATGAAGAAGAGGAGAATGAGGATGGCGGCGCCTGCGCCGCCCGCGACCAGCTCTTTCTTTTGATGCTCGATAAAGGGTTGCATATGACCGAAAATACAGGAAATTGGCCATTCGTTACCGACTCGAGACGCTCACAGACTGTCGTCGATCGCCTTCGCCGCATCCAGCTCCGCTGCCACGCCGTACGCGGCCACGGTCGCGATGTCTGTTCCGAACGCGTAGTTCGCGTAAAACGTGTCCGGGATGTCGTCGATCTTCGTGTTCCAGAGATCGCCGTAGAGCGTTTTCGCAACGTCTTCCGATGCAACCCAGCGCAGCACGCCGCCGTTCCCTACGGCGTACACCTTGTTGAGCGTGGTGAATTTCACCATGCGCACGCCCGGCCGGTACGTCACATTCTTGCCGAGCGGGATGCTCCCCAGAACCGTGGCGCTCACAGACGTGATGAAATCAAAGTCCGCGTACCAGGTGAAGTAAACCTTCTCGTTCGGGAACGCGTGCCGCTTGCCGTCTGCGCCGTAGTAGTACACAGCCTTGCACGGATGGTCCGCACTCGCGTTTGCCGGGCACTCGAGTTTCACGAGACTCCCGGGAACGGGGCCCGTGAGCGGCGTGGACGTGGCTGCAGGACCGACGGGTTCGGACGGAGGCGTGGTTCCTCCGAAGGAGGGCGTCTGCACGATCGGCCCCTGCACGAAAATAGACGTGTTCGGTCCGCTCGCCATGCCTCCCGCGTTGTCGCGGCAGAAGACGAAGACGGTGAACACGCCGCCGCGCGGGAACGTGTGCGAACGGCTTGCGGTGCTGCCATTGAGCAGCATCGACCCGATATCTTCGCTGTCCACGTACAAGTTGCACGACTTCACGCCCGACGGTGCGCTCACCGTAACGGAGAGCGTTGCTGCCACGTTCGACGTGACGCTGGACGGGTACGCGACGGTGCTGATGGAAGGCCCGGCGGCGAGCGCTGCGGGCGCGACGGAAAACGCAAATACGACGAATGAGATAGTAAGCGAGCGACGAAAGAGAGAGGACATAGGATCTCCATCCTACCATGCTCAGACGACTGATCGCAGTTAGAGCAACGACACCGGATTCATTCCGCTGCTTCGCAGCATCTGCTATCATGTCGCGGGCGCGCATCTTTTTTGCGCGCGTCTCCGTCTCATCTTCGGATGAGACGATCCTCTCGGTCTTTCCACAATGCACGGAGGTGCAACCATGTCTCACTCTCGGCTGTTCGATGCTGTCCTGCGCGCCATGCGCCTGGGGCGCATCTGCCACGAAACCGGCATCACTGCCAGGAGCGCCATCCAGCGGCGCAACGAGGCGGAAGAGGAAGCCAAGCGCCGGTTCGAGCGGCGCGCTTTCTTGGGCGGCATCGCCGCCATGGGCGCAAGCGCGGCGGCCGGACTCGCGCTCCCGCGGGCGTACGCGCAAGGCAACCCCCCCTCGAGCGCCCGCGTCGCCATCATCGGCGGCGGTCTCGCGGGGATGACCTGTGCGGATCGGCTGCGCGAGAAGGGCGTTCAGGCCGTTATCTACGAAGCCAACACCACGCGCCTCGGCGGTCGGGTGTACTCGAACCGCCTGTTCCCCGGCATGACGGCCGAGAACGGCGGCGAGCTCATCGACAACGGGCACAAGACCCTGCTCCACTACGCGAACGAGTTCAACCTCGCGCGCGAGGACCTGGGCAAGCAGCCCGGTGAAATCGTCTACTACTTCTTCGGCCAGCACTACTCCGAGGCCGAGGTGGTCGATGAGTTCCGGGAGCTCGTAGGACGCATGCACCATGACCTCCAGCTCCTCTCCGGAGCGCCCACGTTCTACGACCACACGGACAACGACGTGGCGTTCGACCAGATGAGCCTGGCAGACTACCTGGACCTGTACTCCTCGGACCTGCCGCTCGCGCGCAGCGCGCTCGAGCAGGCATACATCGCTGAGTATGGGCGCGAGATCTCCGAACAGAGCTGCTTGAACTTCCTGTTCTTCATCGGGATGAACCGCCGCTCGAGCTTTGAGCCCTTCGGCGGGAGCGACGAGCGATACCATCTGGTGAACGGGAACGACGGCATCATCGCGGGCATCGCGTCGCGGCTTCCCGGCCCCGTCGTGATGGGCACGCGCCTCACGCGGCTCCGTCGCACGGCAGAGGGCCGGTACGCCATGACCTTCTCCGGGTTTTCCGCCGAGGAGTTCGCCGACGGCCTCGTGATCGCGATTCCGTTCTCGGTGCTTCGCAACGTCGTGCTCGACCCGAGCCTCGGGCTCTCGTCCGACAAGCTGCGCGCGATCAACGAACTCGGGTACGGGTACAATGCGAAGACCATGATCGGCTTCAACAGCCGACCGTGGCGGAACGCCTACGGCAGCAACGGCACGGCGTACACCGACCTCGCCAACGCCCAGAACACCTGGGAAACAAACCCGTCGGCTACCCACGCCCTCGCGATCCTCACGGACTATTCCGGCGGCGCGCGCGGCGAAGCGCTCCAGCTCGCGGTGGGCGGCGTGCCCGGCTCGTGCGGCAGCTGCCACATCGGCGCGCCGAGCGCGAAGGTGATCAACGACACCCTGATCCAGGGACAGGTGGATGCCTTCCTCACGGACCTGGACGTGATCTACCCGGGCGCAAAGGCGGCCGCCACGCGGACCGCTGATGGCAAGTACGCGGCGCACCGCGCACACTGGCTGTCGCAGAACACCTCGCGCGGCTCGTACACGTGCTACCTCCCCGGCCAGTTCACGACCATCGCCGGGCTCGAGAGCGAACCGGCCGGCCGGCTCAAGTTCGCCGGCGAGCACAGCGACTCCTTCTACATG
>DATMXG010000064.1:0-3263 GCA_035561755.1 Methylomirabilis sp. (SeqCode) | reverse complement strand
ATTCGTATCAGCGAGCCGTTCGTGATAATATCGTTTCATATGCAGGGCTTTATCGCATCCATTAACTGGGCCGCGCCGAACTGGGACACGTTTATCCTGCTCCTGTTCGTGATCGGCGCACTCCTGTACGGCCTTTCGCTCGGCCGCGACCGCGTGATCGTGATCCTCGTATCTGTGTACATGGCGCTTGCCGTGGTGGCGAACGCGCCCGTATTGCGCGATCTGAACCTGCTGCAGCTTTCCCTGAACGACAACTACGTTCTCAAGATCGGATTTTTCCTCGGGATGTTCGTGGCGCTGTTTTTCTTCCTGTCGCGTTCCGCGCTTCTTCACACGATCGGCTCGGGAAATGCGCCCGGATCATGGTGGCAGACCATCGTGTTCAGCGTGTTGCAGGTTGGGCTCCTTATTTCGATTACGCTGTCTTTCTTTCCGCAGGACGTCACGAATACCCTCACGCAATTCACGCGCGACGTGTTCTTATCCTACTGGGGCAAGTCGGCCTGGCTCATCCTGCCCGTCGTGTTCATGGCCGTTGCGCCGCGTTCGAAGCTGCCACATCAGGCTTGACCGGGCGCGTCTTGTCGGCTACGAATGGCCAACGGGTGGATTTGGCGCTCACCCGTATATTTGCCAGAGACACTCGCAGTAACCTATCTTCGCGACGGGTTGCATATGGACAAACGCGACTTTGCGACATTTTACGACAAGCACTTCAAAACGATCTACCGGTTCGTATATTTTCGTGCAGGAGGAAGCAAGGAAACCGCCGAAGACTACACGCATGATATTTTTTTACGCGCATTCGAAGCATTCGAGCGGTACGATCCGAGCATCAGCGGCTCGGCGTGGATATTCACCATTGCGCGCAACTACATCATCAATCAGGCCGCGAAGAATCGGCCGCATACGGATCTGGAAGAGATAGAGAATACGGTCTCGGACGGACGGAACTGGGAGGCTGTCATGGAAGTCCACCACGATCAGGCCCGTCTTCTGAACGCTATACGACAGCTGCCAATGGACGAAGCAGACCTCGTGCGGATGAAGTACCTGGAAGGCTGGAAATACGAGGAAATCGCCGAATGCACGGGGAAAACGTCCGGATCTCTCCGCGTTCAATCCTGCCGCGTTTTGAAGAAGCTAAAGCTGATTTTGAAACAAAAATAGGGTATCCCTGTATAACCAAGCGAAATTACTGCCTATGCTCTGGAACCTCAAATGGAAACTTCATCGTCTGTCCCGCCGGGCCGATCCTGACCCTGCGTTTCAGGCTGCGCTGAAAAAGGCGCTACTCGCGCGCATTGCGCCGCGACCGTGGTACGCCATCATCATGAAACCGATTGCCGCGACCGTATCTGTCGCAACCATGCTCGGTGCGGGGACAGCCGCATACGCGTACACGAGCGATGACGTATTGCCGGATCATCTCCTCTATCCGGTCCGGGAGCAGGTGGAGCGTATGGAGCAGGCAGTCGCGTCTTCACCGGAGAAACGCGCGGCCGTGCAACTCAAGCAGCTCAAGAAGCGCACACGCGAAATGGAAATGATGGCCGCCAAGAAGAGGATGATCAGTCAACCGCACGTGGAACGTTTCACGAACGGATTTGATCAGGCCGTTCGCGCGGGCGACGAGCTGTCGAACGGAGAGCGCGCGCGTTTCGATGAAGCCTTGTCCGCCGTTGAGCAGACCCAGGTGCGCGTGCTCGAGCGCATGAAGGAAAGTATTCCGGAGGAAGCGGATCGGGAACGGCTGGAAGTGGTCATCGAGGAAGAAACGAGAAACGTTACGGAGCGTATCGAGAAGCTTGAAGAGAAGCGCAAACGCCAGTTCGAACTCCAGTTCAAGCGTCGCGAGGCCATCCTGCAGCGACTCCCGTGGAAGCTTGAAGAGAACGACGTGCGCGTTCTTCCCGCCGAGGAAGCCGATGATGCACTCGAACAGCCGATGGACGTACAAGCGCCTCCGGAGGCGACCACCACCACGCGTATGCCGCCGAAGGTCCGTATTGAACCGCCCCCGGTACGCAAACCGATACCGCTGGCGCCGGATCGGCTCGACGCGATCCGCATGCGACTGCGCGGCATCATCGAGCGCGGACGACTTCGCATACTTCATAGGAAAGACGGCGGCGTTGAATTAGCCTCAACGAGCTCCACTCCACCCGGGATCCGCCTCATCCTGAGCGACATCAACGCGCGGCTCTCGCGCGAACCATGGCTCATCGCGCCGGATCAGACAAAGCCATCTATACCGAAACCCCCATTGGATCGGCCTCCGATAGAAGAGGTACCCATGATGGAAAAACCAGCGTTAGAACCTCAAATCGTCAGATAGAAAAAACATCCGCTTCAACAGCGGATGTTTTTCTTTTGAAGCGCTACTGTTGTACGACGGCCATCTTCGAAACGTAGAATGTGGGAAGCTGAATCAGATCCTGGCCGTTCACCGACGTCACCGTGATCAGGTCGCCCGGCGTCAGGCTCGTGAAAGACGCCACGGCCTCCACGTACGGGATCGGCGGGGTTGGAAGCGGGCTGCCGGGCGCAAGGTTTCTGATTTTTTCACCGTACGCGATCTGGTTCTTCGTGTTCTCTTCGGGAGAGATGTAGGTGAGCGTAGTGATCTTCGTGTCTTTCGTGACGAACGCCGTGCGCACCAGGCCCGCCTCATCCACGGCGTCGTCCAGTACGAGACCCGAAAGCGTAAACGTGACACTGGAGTCATCAACAGATTCGACGGTTCCCGTGAGCACGGTTTTCTCCGAGGGTCTCGGCAATCCGGACGCATATCCGAGGTCGCGTGCCCTGCTAAAACCCTTGGCATAACCGTCTTCATACGTGTTCCCAGCGCCGAAGCCGGTCTGGAGATTCCGGAAGTAGGAACTCTGGAGAATCACCAGCACCATGGCTGTAACGAACAGGATCACGGCGAGAGACACCAGGATGTAGCGCGATGCGCTTTTTTCGGTGTTGTAAGGAGACATACGATTGGGTTTAGCCAAGTATACCATGAAAGCATTGTATGCTGATTCAAGCCGGATTCCATGGAGCCAGCATAGACGCAATCCCGAATTCCACCGCTCGGTGACAGAGTCGTACTACAGACTCGATACTTCAATGCAACCCCGCCCCACCCGCCTTCTCATTATCCCAGACGAGCCTCTGCCTCCCCCCAAACGTCATCCCGAGCTCGCTGCCACAACCCCTCACTTTTCCAATTTCCCAACGAGCTGCAACCTCCCATTAAGCGTCATCCCGAG
>DATMXG010000063.1:0-3598 GCA_035561755.1 Methylomirabilis sp. (SeqCode) | reverse complement strand
CGCTTGATGAATTTGTAGGACTGCGCGCTGCGGCGGAGGGGTCGGGGACGGTCGCACTTCGCCCGTTTGTTGGTTTTCCGGTGCGGCTTCAGTCCGATGAGCTCATCGTGCAGGTCGTGCAGCGTGATGTCATCCTCACCGTTCGAATTCAACTGCCCTTCGAGCAGGATGCGTCGGCTGCGGCCGTTCTTTCCGCCGCAGGAGGTCTTCGCGTTGCGTCCGTCCCGTTGCAGTTTGAGGCCGTTATTCGCGGGTATGCGCTTCGTCTGTTTCTTCCCTGCCATGTGATTCCTCCGTGTTGGGGTGTTGCGATATTACCGCCGCTTTCGCGCGCGGCGCAGGATGATCCGATGGCAGGAACAGGGAGTGTCCACATTGGCATTCGGCCGAACCAGTCGGCGGGTAACAGTTGGCGCTTGTTCTTTTGAGTGGCGCACCGCCTTATTCTTGCCAATTGTTCCTCGTACGCGTTTGCCGTTCTGCTTGGATGAAGCGCGGTTCGCAATGCGGACGGCCATCGGTCACCTCCCTTGAATGTACGGACGCACAGTGTGTCACGGTGTGCGGGCACGGACAAGGGCGTACGGATAGACGGCGGGGGTCATTTCGGGAAGTCGGGAAGTCGGGGGTGGGCCGAGAGCTTTTACAGAGTCGTTGCGTCGCCGAAATGCTTCTTTGTCATCATCCGCAAGCAGTAATTCGAGTTCCATCCCCGACTTCCCGACTTCCCGAAATGATCCCCGACTACTATTCATCGACCTCTTTGATACGACTCGCACATGCGATAGGATACCCGCGACCCATGCTGCCGCAGTCGAACCTCGTTGCGAAGAAAATTGCGACCACGCCGTCCACGGCGCGGCAGGATACGCTGTCATCGATCGCGAACCATGTGAGTTCGATGACGGGCCGCATCACGCGCCTCTCCGCCATAAACCAGAATGTCAGATCGGCGCTCGCGGGCGATGCGCCCGAAGGGGTGAGCCGGATCGATTGGATCGCAAGTCGATTGAATGAACCCTGACGTCCCCCTCTCCGTTTTCCTGCCGGTAGGCAGGGAGTGATGGCCGACTCATTCAAGATCGTCATCCCGAGCGAAGCGAGGGACGTATGAAGAATCATGTGTTGAAATGGACTCTATGCGTGGCATGAACGAACCGAGATCAGCAGTTACCGAGCACGTGTCGCCGGTTGATTTTGAGTCCGCGCGCGCCGCGTACGACAGGAAGATTGCGGATGGAAGAACTGTCGCGCTCGCAGAGCGACGGCGGTTCGTTGAGACGCTCCGAAACCGCTGTCTCGATTTCTTGTTGAATCTTGAGGAATTGCGCCACGTTCATGAGCGCGTGAAGCCGGGAGATCTCGAACTGCTCGACCGCATGGTGCATGCACGTGCCGTTCCGCTCGATCCCATGCGCGCCCACGACGTGGACGTGTTCCTCCGTATGCCGATGGTCGTGTCGGACGAAGCCGTGTCTATCATCGCCATGCTCGAGTCGCTCGCCGAATACGAGCAGCTGCTGGAAACCGAAGCCGCGTCGCCTCCGGAGCAGCGTGACCGCCTCGCGCAGGCACGGTCGCAGCATCTGAAGGTGCTGAAGGATGAGTGGGGGTTGAATTAGGCTGGGGGAATAGTAGGTAGTGGGTAGTAGTTAGTAAGGGGTGGAGTCCGATGACCATGCCACCACGTTCTGGTCATCGGACTCCACCCCTTACTAACTACTACCCACTACCTACTACCTACTATTCCCCCAGCTCGTACGCTCCCAGAGCGCACGAAACAGGTCGCGCAGGATGAATTTATTTTCTTCGCGCACGAGCGGTTCCTGCTGCACGTCGCTCTCCGTGAAGAATTTGCCATATTCGCCTTCGATGACCGTGACGTGGCGTTCGAAGTCGTCGCCGACGTCTTCGATGAACACGTGCTTGATCGAGGTCGGCGACACGTATTTGCCGAAGAACCGATGTGCGGTCGGGACGTAGTTCAGCTCCTCCTTGATTTCACGGAGGAGGGCTTGTTTCGGTTTTTCGCTCTTTTCGATGTGGCCGCCGAAAAATCCGAGATACCCCGGAAAGAGCGCCGCGTCCCGGCAGCGCCGCTGGAGGAACACGGCGAACTCGTCGCCCTGTTTTCGATAGGGAATGAACGCTGACGTGCGGTGTTTTCCGGGGCGATCTTCCATACGGCAAGCTTATCATTATTACCGTCGAGTTGACGTCGTGTTGCGATGGGATGTGCGTCATCACAAGGACGACGCGTTCGTTCATCGAATATCGGATGTTGGTTGAACTCAATGAAATCCAGTCGCGAGTATCAGCTGGTTTTCTTTATTGAACAGGGTGGGGTTCACGTGAGTGGTAAGCGCAACGAAGACCTGTTATCATCGCTTTACCCATGCTTCGAAAATGGAAACAGAGCGATTTGAGTGACGCCGTAAAAACCTCCAGGAGCATCAGACAGGTTCTTGTGAAACTGGGGCTACGACAAGCCGGCGGCAATTATGCGCAGATCAAAAAGTATATCCGGCTGATGCGCATTTCCACAGCTCACTTTTTAGGTACCGGTTGGAGCCGAGGGTTGAAACTTGTGCGGAGTCCCGTTATCCCGCTCGATGCCATTTTACGCAAGGATAGCGACTATCAGTCATTCAAGTTGAAGAAGCGGCTGTTCGCATCAAAACTGAAAAACCCCGCATGTGAAGAATGCGGATGGGACGAAGTCAGCCCGGATGGACGGCTGCCATTGGAGCTTGATCATATGAACGGGGATTCGCATGATAACCGGCTTGAAAATTTGCGCGTTCTTTGTCCTAATTGTCATAGTTTGAAGCCGACGCATCGCGGAAGAAATATTCGAAAACAGATCATGCCCGGGTGATGAAATAGGTAGCCATACGACACTTAAAATGTCGGGCCCGAAAGGGCGTGTCGGTTCGATTCCGGCCCCGGGCACCACGTAAAAAGTCCGCGCACGCGGACTTTTTACGTGATTTGGGAAACATGTACACGTGAGTCTATAATAGGTTCATGCAACGCGGAATAATCTTTCTCATTCTCGTCGCAAGCGGCATCGGTTCATTCGCCGTACACGCGAACGCTCAAGTGATGGGCGGATTTTCTAATACAACGACGGATTGGAACGAAGTCGTCGAGCACACTGCCCGCGAAGAAAAAGAAGGCAAGGAGCTTTGGGATAAACTTCAAGCCAAAGAGATCGCGTGCGCGGACATGACCGACGAACGGTTCGGCGCGCTCGGCGAGTACTTCATGGGTCAGATGATGGGAGCCTCTCACGCCGCGATGAACGCGATGATGATCCAGGCGCACGGCGAGGACGGCGAGGAGCAGATCCACGTCGTCATGGGCAAGCGGCTCTCCGGGTGCGACACGTCCGCAACCGCATCCGGCTTCCGCGGCGGTTGGATGTCCATGATGACGGGAGGGTGGTCGTCTCCCGTCGGTTCGTATCAATCAAACAATCCTATGATGAATTTCGGATTCACGCCGTTCGGCGGTTTCGGGTGGTTGTTCATGATTCTCTGGTGGGCGTTGATCATCGCGGGCATCGTTGCGATCATCACGTGGCTCACGGGTCAGT